>JAZNOC010000030.1:0-6722 GCA_045580605.1 Clostridia bacterium
GCACCCTTACCCGGCTTAACGTGCTGGA
Source organism: Clostridia bacterium (assembly GCA_045580605.1). Classification (GTDB taxonomy): domain Bacteria; phylum Bacillota; class Clostridia; order UMGS1883; family UMGS1883; genus UMGS1883. The sequence continues at coordinate 29 of JAZNOC010000030.1, forward strand.
ATTCAATTATCTGGTAAACACCGCCGTCGTATTCAAATGTAACACCGTTTCTAAAATCGCCTGCTGAAATCATATTATTTTATCCTTTCGTTTTGTGAAATATTTTAATTTAATAACTAAATTTTACTACATTTTCAAATAAATATCAAGGTTTTTTTCAATAATTGTTAAAATTATCATTTCAAGAAATAGCCACGTGTGTAAAGTGGTGGATTTAAGGGCTTTTCTTTACCTTGGTACATATTCAGAATTTGTGCACAAGTTCGCGCATTTTCGTCTGTAAAAACAAGCCTTATAGCACTGAGACCGCTCTTTTTAAGGTCGGAGAGTTTGTCTGCCATAAACGTCGGGCGTGAATTGAGCACCGTGTTGAGGTGCGTGAATTCGTCGCCGAAAACGGTGAAAACTGCACCCGTTTTGTCCTTTAGGGAAAGGGAATTTGTACAGTCGCACTTGCCCGTAATGCCTTTGATAAGGCACGCACGCGTGGTCATAACAGTTTGCTTGCCGTAGACAATTGCCTCACACAAAGTGTCAGTTGAAGCACAAATATCCCTGATTTCTACAAGGGAAAGCTCAGGCGAAAGAGTGATGGAAATTACCCCATCAATCTCATTTGCGGAGATTGAGTTTGTTATATTCATTCCCCAGTCATAGCTTACCTTTAACCCCTTTTCTCTCATAAACGAAAGCATACCGAGTGATGAAACATATACCTCCTTGGGAAGCTTTATTTCCGAAAGCTTTTTAGTAAGAGCATCAGTATCTGTAACAACCTGAGGAAGCACAAGCACGCACTTGTCATTTGGCAAAATTTTTTCCCACAAATTAAGCGGTACCAAAATTTTGTCAGCACTCCTTAGTGCATCAAACTGGTCAGTAGAAAATATCTGTGCGAAAATTTTTATATCCTTTTTGACTGGTTTTTTCGCCTGCGCAAAGTTGTAGGGATAAGTTTCACGCACTTTTATTTTCCCTCGTGCATCTGAGAGCGCCTCTGCACAATCACGGCGAAGCTTATTTATTGCCGCCGCAGAAAGCGTGATGCCATCTTCAATATCACATTCAAAATCATGCAGTTCAAACGGCGTTTGTCCCAGCTTGGCAATTCTCTCTTTTGCCGCCTCGGGAGAGAGAGCAAGCTTTATTGCCCTTTCGCCTGATTGACCAAAAATTTTTACAGAATTGGTGCCATCTGTAAAAGTCAGCATAGATGGTTTATCCAGATTAACCTCCAAATATGCGTCTACGGGCACTTTTTTATTTTCAACACCATCACGGTAGGAGTGGCGTGCTTCGCTTAGAACGGCTTCGTCGGCACGGCTTGTAATATAGTCATTGCTCATTGTGTAGTTCATAATTTGCGGAGTGTTAATTTCCTTGAAATATCCCTTTGTAAAGCCGTCTCCACGCACAAATATTTTTTTGAGCCTGTCTTCGTCTACGATTGACAGATTTTGCGGATTGTCAATATATTTTCTGTACACGTTTGTTACAGTTGCGACGTATTCGGGGCTTTTCATCCTGCCCTCTATTTTAAAGCTTGACACACCGGCATTTTGAAGTGCCAAAATCTCGTCTGCAAGGCATAAATCCCTTGGACTTAAAAAATATCCCTCACGACCTAAAGTCTTGTAGAGCTGTCTGCAGGGCTGAGCGCATGCACCACGGTTTCCACTTCTGCCGCCGATGAAAGACGACATAAGGCATCTTCCCGAAAAGCTTATGCAAAGAGCACCGTGGACAAAAACCTCAAGCTCGGCATCACAGTTTTCGTGGATACGCCGTATCTCTTTTTCCGAAAGCTCTCTTGAGAGTACCACCCTTGAAAATCCTTTTTCGCAGAGTGCTTGCACATCATATTCATTTGAAGCGGTCATCTGCGTGCTTGCGTGGATTGGCATTTCGGGACATACCTTACGGATTATGTCTGCCGCACCCAAATCCTGAACAATAATTGCATCAACGCCCGACTGTGCACTCATACAAACGGTTTCTTCAAAGTCCTTGAGTTCATTTTCCTTTATGAGCGTGTTAAGAGTAAGGTACACTTTAACATCTCTTGTATGGCAGTAGGACGAAACGTCCTTAATCTCTTCCCACGAAAAGTTTACTGCGTTTTTTCTTGCACTGAAGCTTTTTTCGCCAAGATACACCGCATCGGCACCATTTTGCACGGCGGCAAGCAGTGCCGCTGGGCTGCCTGCAGGCGATAAAAGCTCGGGTTTAATAATTTTACTTGTCATATTACACAAATATCACGCCCGTAAGAGCGTGATATCCCCCTTAATATTTGTTTTTTGCCTGAGTTTCAAGCTTGACAATATCCATCTTAAGCGATTGATTTTCTGCGCGGAGCCTTGCAATCTCGGCATTTAGCTTATCAACCGCAAGCTTTGATGCACCCGCCTCCTCAGCATATTTAAGAAGCTGAGCACGAAGCTTTTCATTGTCCTCCTGCACCTGCATATACTCGTCTGTGGCATTTACTGCCGTGAGCACTGCCGCCATAGATGTGGAAAGGCGTTTATCACGAGTCATAAGCTCACGCATATTTTTATCAACGTGGTATGCAACGTGCCTTACGTATTCCTCGTCGGCAGAGCTTGTAATTCTGTACTCGGCATTATTTATTGTAACAACTGTGGTAGTTCTTTTTTCTTCCATAGGATAACATCCTTTCTGTCTATCTTAATATATTATACAATAATGAAAGACAGATTTCAACATTTTTTTCACCAGAAGCTAAAACTCAAAAAGGCTTAGAATGTCCTTGGCAATATCAAGTGGCAGTGCCTTTTCAAAGTCTTCTCTTTTAAAATTGCAACCGATAAGGGATAACTTGATTTTAATTCGGAATTCGAAGTGAAGGAAGGTTTTTGTCTAAACAAAAACCTTCCTTTATTTTTGATGCCGTCGTTGACATTGTGTGTGAATATGATATATAATTAGTTGACAGATAGTTCATCAAGTTGAGGGAGATTTGGGTTATGAGTACAAAAACAAGAATGGCAGCACCCGATATCATTAAAATTGCTGCCACAATATTTGTAATATTAATTCATCACAAGAAAAACTACTCACCTTCAACTATGGTGCAGCACAATTTGTTTTTCAGCGTTGTGTCGGGTTGTTTACTGGTGCTCGCCGCAGTCCTTTTTGTCAGGGAATTAAGGATTAGTTCAGACAAAAAAAGATGTATTTGTTCTTTACTTCTTCCAATATTTGCTGCACTGAGCGTTTTATATTTAAGGAGGTTTGCGGTAGGCATTTTCCTTCTTGTGAGCGGATATCTGATGTCGGGCTCAATTGAAAAGTTGGATCGACCCTTTGCGAGCTGGTATACTTTTTCGAATTTGACTTCGAGAATTGCGCGGTTTTACCTGCCTCTTGTGCCAGTGTTTGCTTTGGCACTTCTGTACAAAATATTTGTATTGGGGAAAAGCTATAGCCTGCTCGAAATCATAGTAAGATTTTTCCTCGGTGGTTTCAAGCCGGGAGGATATTATGTTGCAATTCTTGTTCAGCTTGTGCTTTTGTTCCCAATTATACATAGTGTTGTTTGCAGATACAAATTTAAAGGAGTAATGGCGTGTGCCCTCTTTACGCTTTTGTACGACATGGTATCGACAGGGATTGGTATGAATGACACATTATATAAGTTTCTCATATTTCGTCTCACAGCTCATATTGCCTTTGGCGTATATGCAAAATATTGTGATTTCAAAAAGGAGAGAGTCCGCAACCTTTCTATGTTTGTAATAGGGCTGACTTATGTGGTTTTCTGTGTGTTTACAGACATATATATACCCGGCATATTCTACAGGTGGAGAGATGTAAGCGTTATTACGGCATTCTTTTTATATCCTGTAATTACGTGGTTTATTAGTACATTTGGACGTATAAAATATACCGACTCCAAACTATCGGGGTATACACTCACGTTTGCAAATGCGACTTACCATATCTTCCTTGTACAGATGCTATATTATACAACTGTGGGCTTTTCCTTTAATGAGTACGTGAATAATGCTGCAATCACACTTTGGCTAAATGTTATAATAACGGTTCCTTTAGGTGTTCTTTATTTCAAAGCTATAAGCCCGATTGAAAACAAAATTACGTCAAAAATTAAAAATCTGCAGAAGTCTGTTTAGGTCTATGCCGTTTCCCGCTTTATTAAAAACGCACTCCTGCACGCACACCAAAAGGCGGCTGCCATTGTGTAGACAATGCTTTCGTCGGTAGGGAATAAAAACAATGCTATGACGGCAAGCGGATAAAAAACAAGCAGTTTGCGTGGGCTGGCTATGGCAAATATAACAGATGCCGAAACTAAAAGTGAGGACAGTAAAACACTTATATAATCACGGCAAAAAATCGTCAGGACCGAAATTGCCATCGCGCCAAGTGGTATTTCCCATACGCTTTCAGTTATGTCGGGAAAGGTCAGCAAAACAAACGAAAGTGCAAACCATGGCCAGACATTTACTATACCAAATACTAAGCAAATCAAAAAAGAAATTGCAAGTGAAAATAATTTTTGCATAATACACCTCTTAATTCTAATACTTATTATTGATAAAAAAACAAGAAATATATTCTGCTAAATATAGGAAACGGAGGAAAAACCGTTGCACGAAACAGAAAAAGAAATTGAAAAAGTAATAATTTGCGGCGTTCACACCGGCAGTTTAAACACTCTTGAGGATACAACTGAGGAGTCGATGGCAGAGCTTCGTGAACTTGCCCACACTGCCGAGGCAGAGGTTGTCGGCGAGATTGTTCAGAATAAAGAACGCCCCGAAACTGCAACCTACTTCGGCGAAGGTAAGCTTGAAGAACTCAGGATAGCGGCACAGTCGCTTGACGCAAATCTTTTGATATTTGACGACGAGCTTACGGGCAGCCAGATTCGCAATATAGAAAACTATACGGGCGTGCGCACGATAGACCGTAGTAGCCTTATTCTTGATATATTTGCAAAGCGTGCAATGTCAAAAGAGGGTAAAATTCAGGTGGAGCTTGCACAGCTTCGCTATAATCTTCCGAGACTTATAGGCACGGGCAGGCAGCTTTCCCGCCTTGGCGGTGGTATAGGTACCCGTGGTCCCGGCGAAACGAAGCTTGAAAGCGACCGCAGACATATCTACAGAAGAATAAACGCACTCGAAGATGATTTAAAGGAAATTGACTCGCACAGAAATCTTCTCCGCTCAAGGCGTGATAAGGAAAATGTAGTTTGTGCCGCACTTGTTGGCTATACAAACGCGGGCAAAAGCACAATCCTTAACTATTTTACAAGTGCCGATGTGCTTGCAAAGGATATGCTTTTTGCAACGCTTGACCCGACCGTAAGAAAAATCGAGCTGTCCGACGGGCGAAATGCTGTGCTTACTGATACCGTCGGCTTTATAAGAAAGCTTCCGCACCATTTGATAGAAGCGTTTAAATCAACGCTTGATGAGGCAGTTCTGGCAGATGTTTTGGTGCATGTAATAGATAGCTCCAATCCCGAGATGTGTGCGCAAATGAAGGTCGTTGAAAAGCTTATCGAAGAGCTTGGATGCAAGGCTAAAAGAGTGATAGCTGTGTTTAACAAGTGCGACGCCGCACCGCCGCTCTCCCCAAGACCCGAGGGTGCGTACACCGATTATGTGAGTGTAAGCGCAAAAACGGGCGAGGGGATGGACAAGCTACTTGAAATACTTGAGGATGCACTCCCCGGTAAAAAGAAGGAGATAACGCTTTTAATCCCCTACAGCGATTCAAAAACGGCAGCACTTCTTCATAATGACGAGGTTATTCTGTCCGAAAGCTATGAGGCAGAGGGCACAAAAATTACACTGCTTGCCGATAGCTCCCTTATCGGCAGAATGGAAAAGTATATTATATAATACGGAGAGCTTTAAATGGATTACAAAACCGTCAAAAACTACGCCTGCGAGGAAATGATTGAGCGTAAAAGCCGCTTTATCGGCTATTGCCGACCCGTAAAAACGCAGGACGAGGCAATCTCTTTTATAAACGAAATACGTGCAGAGCACAGGCAGGCAACGCACAATGTGTATGCCTATGTTTTGCGTGAGGATAATATAATGCGTTATTCAGACGACGGTGAGCCTGCGGGCACAGCAGGGCTGCCTGTTATGGAGGTAATAAAAAAAGAGGGTCTTACCGATGTGTGCGTTGTGGTAACAAGGTATTTCGGAGGCATTCTTTTAGGTGCAGGCGGTCTTGTAAGGGCTTATGGCAAAAGCGCAAAGATTGCTATTGACTCTGCTATTCGCGTCGAAATGCTTAACTGCTCGGTGTACATAGTTTGCTGCGATTATACTGACTACGGCAAAATAGAATTTGCGATAAAGGGCGGCGGCTATATTTTAAAGGATTCTTCCTTTGAGGATAACGTTCATTTGACCGTTGCCGTGAAAAATGGAGAAGAGCAAGCATTTCAGAAAACTATTGCCGACATTTCGGGCGGAATGGCAACCACTACACCGCTTGGCAGCGAGTTCGTAATGAAAGAAATTGATTAATTGGAAAAAACCTCAAAAAATCTATTGACAAAAGTAATTTAATCTGCTATACTTTTAAAGTCGCAACTGCGGGTGTAGTTCATTGGTAGAACACCAGCCTTCCAAGCTGGATAGGTGGGTTCGATTCCCATCACCCGCTCCACTTTAAGCACATT
>JAZNOC010000031.1:0-9795 GCA_045580605.1 Clostridia bacterium
TCCCCACACTCTACTTTTTTATTACTTTCTGAGACCGAGCTTTTCTACAATTGCACGGTAACGGTTGATGTCAACGCCCATAAGATACTTAAGAAGACCACGTCTCTTACCAACCATTTTAAGAAGACCGCGTCTTGAGTGGTGGTCCTTCTTAAATTCCTTAAGATGCTCGTTAAGGTGATTGATTCTCTCTGTGAGAATAGCAATCTGAACCTCAGGAGAACCTGTGTCTGTTTCGTGCACCTTGTACTTTTCGATAATGCTCTGTTTTGTTTCTTTCAACATAACAAAAACCTCCTAAATAATATTGGTCTTTACCTCCGCAAAGCCAAGAACAGGGTTGGAGAAACCGCCGCCCATAGCTATGGGATAACATACCACAGAGCATAATATCACAAATTTTTGCGCTTGTCAACTGTTTTTCTACATTCTTATAATCCATCTAAGGTTTTTCAATTTGGATACCAGATAACATCCTGCGTAAGATATAAAGGTTGTCAGCGCAAAATACAGTAAAACTCTTATCATGAAGGGAATTGCTTTTGGCATAATCAATTCTAAAACGGATAAAACTGCCATATGAACGATATATACGCCAAATCCAAGCTCGGACATTTTTTGAATGGTCTTGCTCTTGCAAGGCTTATCCCTAAGCTTCTTTGTGATAAAAAGGAATACTCCCGATGCGTAAAGGTAAACAAGAAGATTTATATTGTCATATATAAACTCAGTTTTTCCCGACGCAATAACATAAAAAACAATCAATGCCGCTGAAACCAAAGACAACCCATATATAACATTTTCGGTGCGTTTGTTAAAGCCTACATTAAATATATACCATCCGGTTAAATAGTAGGTTACATAGCCTGAGAAAAAGTCTAGATAAAACCCATCTATTATATATGCAAGCTGATTAAAGGCATCCAGATGTTTGCCAAGAATTGCAAATAGGGGCAGAGTAAATCTTGCTACTAATGAAATTACTATGTAGTAAAAGACAAGCTCTTTATTTTCCTTGTTCACAAATTTCTTCAATATGGGCGTTACTAAATAAAGCCCGATTAACATATAGAGATACCACATATGTGATGCACCGGTTAACAAGTCATAAACCGTATGCCTAAGGTCAATGGGGCTTCCTTTTAAGGTATCTGAAATACAGCTTATAAAATAATAAATTACTGTCCAGACAGCAAACACCTTCACCATAGGAAGAATGTATTTCCCACAAGTCTTTTTAACCGTTATTTCCTTGTTTTCGTTGAGCATCAACACCCCGGTTGTCATAACAAACATCGGCACGCCAATTCTTGATAAGCTGTCGAGAACGCTTCCAAATACAAAATCAAAACTTCCCTTTGAAAACTGCACAAAAAACCTGCTTGAATGAAGCATTATGACCAAAAGGATTGAGACGATTTTCACCGCATCAAGCGAGAATATCCTTTGTTTCTTTTCCATTTGTTATCAGTCCTTTCATATAGGAATAATTATACTTTATCCCTATATGAAAGTCAACTACCCAAGCTGATTTAAAGGCGTTTGCTTTTCGCTCAGCGGCATCAGCTCGTAACCCTCGCTTTTAAGATAAATGAGTGCATCTTCAAGAAGATTTGCCGTGCTCTTTCTGTCGTGAAAAAGTATGACTGGCTCTTCCTTACACCTTTTAAGGTCTTTTTTGAGATTGCTGAGCACCCTTTCCCTTACAATGGTGCCGACAGAGTCCCTTGGGTCAACATTCCAGTCCCATATAAGATATCCGTTATCCTCAAGCATTTTTGCCTGAGCGTCGGTCAGCCTGTAGTACGAGCCGAAAGGCACACGCACAAGGCGGGATTTTTTGCCTGTTATCTTTTCGAGCGAGGCATTCGCTTTATTCATCTCCTCAAGCGGCGAAGAGGAAGACGAGTAAATCTTTTCGCTATGGCTTACTCCATGCAGACCAATGCTGTTTCCGCCCGCAACAATCTGTCTGATAAAATCGGGGTACATCGTTATTCTTTCCTCCAAAACGAAAAATGTTGCTCTTGCGTTATACTTTTCAAGCGTTTCTAAAATATACGGTGTGTTCAGTGTCGGGCCGTCGTCAAATGTTATATATGCAACCTTTTTTCCATCATCCTTTGCGCTGGCAAAAAATATGGCGGACATAAGTACAGATAGCAAAATAAATAGTATGATAAGGTTTTTTATTTTCACCAAAACCACCCTTTCATACTATTTATACTTTAAATACGGCTATATTATGCTTCAAGCGAAATTGCGTGTGATATAGACGGAATATTTTCGCCCTGCATAGTCATAGTCGGGCTCATGAGAGCACCCGTTGCCGCAAATAGAACACGCTTCAGCTCACCCGATTTAATTTTCGGAAGAATATACCCACAAAGCACGCTTGCCGCACATCCGCAACCGCTTCCACCTGCGTGAGTGTCCTGAGTTTCGGGGTCGAACATAGATGCACCGCAGTCTATATAATTCTCCCCAAGCTTTATGCCGTCTTTTAAAAGAAGCTCGCGAGCCATTTCCATTCCAATAAGGCCAAGGTCGCCCGATACTATAAGGTCGTAGTAATCTACGCTTCTTCCAAGTGCCTCGAGATGGCGTTTTACAGTATCTGCAAAAGCGGGAGCCATCGCCGCACCCATATTATTTGCGTCCTTTACGCCGAGGTCAACAATTCTTCCCACTGTTACACTTTCAATATAGGGGGGACACTCGTTTTTCCCGAGAACTACGCACCCGCTGCCCGTAACTGTCCACTGAGCCGTTGGAGTGCGTACCACACCATACTCAAGCGGAGTGCGAAACTGCTTTTCCGCACTGCAGAAGTGGCTGCTCGTAAGACAAAGCACACGCTCTGCACAATTCTCTGTAAGAAGCGCCCCAATGCACAGGCTCTCCGCCATTGTGGAGCACGCCCCGAATATTCCCAGATATGGAATCTCAGTGGAGCTTAGTGCATATCCTGACGAAGTACACTGATTAAGAAGATCTCCCGCAATTATAAAATCAATGTCTTCATTTTCAAAGCCGCTCTTTTCAAGAGCAACCGTCATTGCGTGTTGCTGAAATCTGCTCTCTGCCTTTTCCCAGCTTTTCTCTCCGTGATAGGCGTCGTTTACAATAACGTCAAAATATTCACCAAGCGGTCCTTCGCCCTCTTTTTTGCCTACAACCGAAGCATAGGAAAGTAAAGACGGCTTGTTATCAAACACAACCGTTCCGCTGCCGATATGTTTCATCTAATTCACCTCATAATCCAATAAATAAATCCCGCAATGATTGACGAAACAGTTCCATAGACAATAACGGGTCCTGCCACAACAAACATTTTGCTTGCCATACCTGTAATAAAACCCTCGGTCAAAAATTCCATTGCAGGAGATACAACGGCATTTGAAAAGCCGGTAATGGGAACAAGAGTCCCTGCACCTGCCTGCTTTGCAATTTTGTCAAAAACATTAAGAGCCGTGAGCACCGCCGCAATAAGTATAAGAGTTATGCTTACTGCGGTGGAGGAAACTTCTTCACTCAGACCAAATTTCAGGTACATATTTTTAAAGATTTGCCCAAGAGTGCAGATAAACCCACCCACTAAAAAAGCCTTTAGGGTGTTACTCACCACGGGCGATGGGGGCGAGTGCCTTTCCACCATTTTCGAATATTGTTTTTTTGAGATATCAGCCATATATTCCTCCTATATTAAAACCGATGCTTCCCCCGCACCGCCGATGCCTATAGCAATATACCTCAGTATACAAAGCACGGTAAACATCAGCACGATTATAGTTATTTTGTATTTTTTATTCATAATAAATTCACCACCTGCATTTATTTTTTCCACAAAAAAAAGAAATTCTCAACAAAACGAGAATTTCTTTTAGTAAATTTTTACTTTATGAATTTTTTGATAACAGGAAGTGATGAAAGCTCTTCCTTGCTGAAAACCTTCAAAAGTACGATTACGGCAAAGTAAACAAGTACACCGCAACCTATCGATATGAGCGTCGCAAGAGTATTCGACCACGGCAAAATAAGCTTATGCACGCCGAAAACCACAGCCCCCATAATCACGGATGCTGTAAACGGCTTTGCAAAACAGCGTACAAAACCGAGCTTTATCGGCAAATTCTTACGAAGCACCCCAAAGCTTACAAGAAAAGCAAGCCCCTGACACGCGATGCTGCCTATTGCTGCACCATAAATATTTATCTCAGGAATGGGGATAAGAATTAGGTTTAATATGAGCTTTGCTATTCCCCCGACAAACACACTGAGCGCAGGGGCAAAAATTTTGCCCATACCCTGAAGTGAGCCATAAATTGTCTGGGCCATTGCAGAGAAGAATACCGTCGGCGCAACCATCATAAATATGAGCCCGCCCTCACTTGCGTTGGGATAAATCATCTGCAAAATCGGGTTTGCAAGCACCATATATCCAATAGTGCAGGGAAGTGCAATAACCGTTGTTACAAGAAGCGAAAAAGATATTTTCTTTTTTGCAGTTTCCGTATCATTTACGGCAAGTGCACCTGCAACGGTAGGCACAAGCACCGTTGAAAATGCAATATTAAGCGCAAGCGGAAGATTTATAAGCACATCTGTTTTACTTAAAATACCACTTAAGCGTACTGCCTCTTTTGCAAGCACCGCCGTGCTTTCAAACTGCGGAGCGAGGGCGATTTTTACGCCGCGCACCACGGTTACAATATCTATAAGCCTGTTAAGTGTTGCAACGATGCTTCCAAGGGATATCGGTATCGAAACAAGCAGTATTATTTTTGCTATTTTAATTGCCTTGCCTTTGAGCTTTATGGGCGGAGCGTTCTTCTCTTCTTCCTTTAAGCTTTTTCTGTGAAGGCCATAAAAGCCAAACAAATACAAACAACTCAGAAGCGTCGATATAGTTGTTGCAAGTGTAGCCCCTGCTGCCATAAACTCAGGCTTTGAGCCTGCCATTGCAAGCACAATTAAAATCGTTACTGTGCTTTTGAGAAACTGCTCAAGCACCTGACTTGTGTTTGTTGCCTGCATATTCTGCTGACCTGCAAAAAAGCCCCTTATAACGCTTGAAACCGATACAAACACAATCGACGGTGCAAGCACCTTTATTGTGTATACTGAAAGCGGTGTGTCAAATATGTACGTTGCGATAAACTCCGCACCAAAATACATAAGGCACGAGAAAAACAGCCCGACAATCAAAAACAAGCGAAGTGCTACCTTGAAAATTCGCATTGCGCCCTTAAAGTCGTCAAGCGCACATCTTTCAGCAACAAGCTTTGAAATTGCATTCGGTATACCTATTGAGCTTATCGCAAGTAAAAGCGTATATATCTGAAAACCGAAATTATAATACCCGTTTCCGACATCGCCGAAACCGTCGATATTGGTAATTACCATTCTGTAGGCAAAGCCAAGGAGCTTTACAACAATCTGGGCAAACACAATGGTAAGAACGTTCATCAGAAACGAGGGCTTACTTTTTTTAACCATAATTCACCTCAGTTAATCCTGAGCGTATACCGCTCTTTCTCCGCCGATGAGCTTCGGGCGGGTTTTTGCACAGATTATCGGTGCATTTCCTATTTTTTTAACAGAAAGTCTTACGGGCACGCAAACCGCTTTAAGATGCATACCGATGAGCGTTCCGCCAATGTCAATACCTGCTTTTCCTTTAACCGTTTCAACTACGACAGGGTGTTTAAAGTGGCGGTAAGCGTTTGTGGCAAATGAGCCTCCTGCCTTGGGCTGCGGAATAACGCTCACCTCATCAAGTGAATACTTTTCAAGACACTCGCGCTCTATTACAAGTGCTCTGTTAAGATGCTCACAGCACTGTGCTGCAAGATAAATGCCTTTTTCACAAAGCACCTCGTAAATACCCTCAAAAATTGCCGTTGCGGCATCGTAATTTGAATTTGTGCCGATTTTATCCCCGCAGACTTCACTGCTGGAGCAACCGACAACGAATATATCACCTTTTTTAAGTCCTGCATGCTCGACAAGCTCTTTGGCTGCAGCGTGGCTTTCGTTTTTAATTTGATTTAGCATTATTTTCACCTCAAATTTCATTATACACCTATGTTAAAAAAAACGCAATAATAAAAACACCTCGCATATATATTATATGAGGTGATTATATTGGATAACCAAAAATATATGTGCTATATTACATACGCTATCGCACTTGATAAAATGCCCGAGCTACCCGATTTCGTGCTAATTCCAAGGGAAGCTCCCGTGCCCGAAGCACCCCAAAGTGCACCTGAGCAGCACCCGCCGGGGTTTGTGATGAAGTGGTTTCAAGATGGGGGCTTTCCCGAAGACGACATTGATTAGGAATGTTAAAAATGCCCAGAACGCAAAAGGCGGCTGAAGCTTCAGCCACCTTTTTTATTTACTCTCTAAAAATTCCGAAAGCACTCTTGCCGCACTTACAACAAAGCCTAAGCAGGGACGTTTTTCGTAAAATTCTTTTGAACGAGGGGTAGGCGTCGGGTCAGGCTTCTGCACGCCAATTCCCATAAGCTCACGGCAGATTATCGTGTGGTATTCGTCCTTAAACTTTTCAGATACCGCCTGAACATACGAATAAAGCTCCTTTTTTGCCTTATCGTCCTTTGCATCGGTGTAGCCATACAGTTCGCTAAGCACCATCGCCATACCGCTCACGGCACCGCAAACCTCCCTTAATCTTCCCATACCGCCGCCAAACGCACTGCTGCGGCGAAGGGCATCTTCCTCGCTAATTCCCATTTTGTCGGCAAATGCCGCAAAAACCGACTGCGCACAGTTGTACCCCTGGGTAAAATATTTACATGCAAGCTGTTCGTATTTATTCATTGATATCACCCTTGACCTTTATTGATATGGTGTTCCTTCACAACTTTATTTATTTTGCACACAATGTCGCCAAGTTTTGTATCTACATTATCCGTCAACAATGATAAAATTTCATTTCGACCCTGTTCAGACAAGAAAGGCGACACAACCCTGTGAAATTTTTTCGTAATCCATTCAAGGTCAACACCGTCGTATAGTTCTCCATCAGCAGCATAAACCTTACTCTTGAAGGAATTTCCGTTTTCAAGGTTAATCTCAACCCATGCCAGACGTTTTTCGGGGAATTGATTTTCCATTTCCTGATCTACTTCAAACGACAGTTTCCCCATCATATCAATCACTCTGCTATCACCGAGGGCAGCGTTACACACCTGATTATAACCAAGCTCTCCGTTAACAATTGCTGCAGCTACGGGATATGCAATATTATATTGAGCTTCGTCGGTATCTGTTGGAATCTTTTTGCTGAGCTTTGTTGCGGCTACAAATGTATGCACCTTAACACTTTTTATATCTGTGTATGAAATGTTATTGGCACTCATCAATTCAATACAAGCCTGAATCGGTTGATGCGCCCAACGGCAACAAGTATAAGGTTTAAAGTAAAGATTCATAATTTCATAGGTTTTTCCCAGTGAATCTAACAGATTTTCATATTCCTCCAGCTCCAGCAAATGCGTTTTAGCCGTCTCTCCCGAAATAGTATCAAGAACAGCCAAGGCACCGATCATTGCACCAAAAGGAACGCCGTCTTTATTCATAGACGGATATTCAACAGCTCTCATAACAGGTACCATCGGTGCGTGGAATTCAGCCATTGAAATAGCCGTATTAAGTTGTTCTTTTGTTAAGCCGAAAATTCGTCCTGCACCTGCCGCTGTAGCAACAGCACCATAAGCACCGGTACTATGTAAAAATTGATAATGGTCTTGAATTGCAATTCCGATTCGCACGGCAACGTCATAGCAAACTACAATAGCAGTTAAATAATCTTTATATGGTATATTTTTCTCAAGTCCGGCAGCCATAACGCCACCCACAAACGAAGTTCCTGGGTGTCCTTTAATCATGTTATGCCCGTCGTCAATATCAAAGGAATTTGAAGCATGCCCCATAGCTGTAGCGGCACCGAGAAAGCTAAACAGCTCATCACAACCGGGGATTTCAATATTGCCCGGCTGCATCCACTTTGCGAGACGCAAACCATTTTTAAACTGTTCTCCGTTGCTTCCTAATATGAGGGCAATCATTAAATCAATTCCACATACCACAGCCCGTTTTTGAACATCCGTTGGCAGTTCTTCCCATCTTGTTTTTAAAACATATTCTTCTAATTTGTAGTTTGTAATAAATTCCATTTTCTGCGCCGTATAATATGATTATCAGTATTATACTTTCCTTTCTTTAAATTGTAGTATTTAGTGTTGCTTGAATCCATTGTAGCACAGAAAGTGTTTTCTTGCAACAAAAAAAGAAATCCGCCTAAGGCGGATTTCTTCATTAACTTAGAATTTCGAACTTACAAATTGCAGTCGCAATTTGAATTTAGCAAACGCCATATGCAAGCATAGCTTCCATAACTTTCTTGAAGCCTGCGATGTTAGCACCTGCAACAAGGTCGTAGCCAAGACCGTATTCTTCAGCGGCATCTGCACTAACCTTGTGGATATTTACCATAATGCCCTTAAGCTTCTCGTCAACCTCTTCAGCACTCCAGCTGTAACGCATAGAGTTCTGAGCCATTTCAAGTGCAGATACAGCAACGCCGCCTGCGTTAACAGCCTTTGAAGGTCCTACAACAAGACCGTTTTCCTTAAGGAGAGAAACAGCCTCGTTTGTTGTGGGCATATTAGCAACTTCGATATAGTACTTTGTGCCATTAGCGATAATCTTCTTAGCTTCTTCAATACCGATTTCGTTCTGAGTAGCACAGGGCATGCAGATATCTGCCTTAACACCCCAGGGCTTTTCGCCGGGGAAGAACTGGCAGCCGAACTTGTCAGCATAATCCTGAGCCTTATCTCTGCCTGAAGCTCTCATTTCGAGCATGAAGTCAATCTTTTCCTGAGTTGTTACGCCGTCAGGATCATATACATATCCGTCAGGACCTGAAATTGTGATAACCTTACCGCCGAGCTGGCTAACCTTTGCTGCAACACCCCATGCAACGTTACCGAAGCCTGAGATAGCAACTGTCTTGCCCTCGATTGTTTCGCCGAAATGCTTAAGTACTTCGCAAGCGTAATATGTAGCACCGTAGCCTGTAGCTTCAGGACGGATAAGAGAACCGCCGTAAGCAAGGCCCTTACCTGTGAGAACGCCGTTCTCCCAAGTTCCTCTTATTCTCTTGTACTGACCGTAAAGGTAGCCGATTTCTCTTGCACCTACGCCGATATCACCTGCGGGAACGTCAACATCGGGACCGATATGACGATAAAGCTCTGTCATAAAGCTCTGGCAGAAACGCATGATTTCGCCGTCAGACTTACCTCTGGGGTCGAAATCGCTACCACCCTTACCGCCGCCGATGGGAAGGCCTGTAAGGCTGTTTTTGAATGTCTGCTCAAAAGCAAGGAACTTCATTATAGAAAGGTTAACAGTCGGATGGAAACGAAGACCGCCCTTGAAAGGACCGATAGCACCGTTAAACTGTACGCGGAAGCCACGGTTTACCTGAACCTTGCCATTGTCATCTACCCAGGGAACACGGAAGATAATCTGTCTTTCAGGCTCAACAAGTCTTTCGAAAAGGCCTGTCTTTGCAAGCTCGGGACGCTGTTCAACAACGTGCTCGAGGCTTTCAAGAACTTCTGTAACTGTCTGAATAAATTCAGGCTCGTTAGCATCTTTCTTTTTTACGTTTTCCAAAACGCTGAGTAAGTATTCGTTTTTCATAGTAAAAAACCTCCATTTTTACAAAATTCGACATTAGAGTTATTATAGCAC
>JAZNOC010000032.1:0-11490 GCA_045580605.1 Clostridia bacterium
GTATCACTTTAAAAATACTGTGTCAATAAATAAGAGGTGTTATTAACAAATTATTTGCACTCAAGGATAAAATCTATTATGCGATTTGCACTGTCAAACGCAAATTTTTTCTCAATATTGTCCCTGAGCGTTTTAAGTGAATTGTCATTATCCATTAGCTCGCGCATAAAACCGCAAAGCTCATCGGTGTTTTCGCTTGTAAGTGCCATTTCATTTTCTGTCCAAAAACGCATATTGTGCGTCTCACATCCCGAAACAGCATCTATAAGAATCATAGGCAGCTTGTTTTGTGCCGCCTCGGTTGTGCTCAGCCCGCCCGGTTTTGTGAAAAGAAGCTCCGATGCGTTCATATAATCGGGAACATTTCTCGTAAAGCCCAATACCCTTACCCTGCCGGGGTCGTCAAGAATTTTAAGACTTTGGTAGAGCTTTCGGTTATTACCACATATTACAACAAGCATTTCATCGTCTTTAACAAGGGAAGAAAGCTTTCTCGCAATAAGCTTTATCGGTCCGCAGCCCATACTTCCGCACATCAGGAGTATAACTCTTTTTTCTTCGGGGATCATTAAGCTTTTTTTGCTTTCCTCTCCGGTTTTCCCGTCGCAGATTTTTGAATTTACGGGAATGCCGCCTGCAAAAAGCTTTTCGCGGGGGATACCTGCATCTTCAAATTCATCATAAAGTGATTCGTGCGGGATTATATAGTAATCAAGCTTGCTTGCAGAAACCCCCGGAGAGCAGGTATAGTCAGTCGCAACAAAAAAAGTTTTTTGCTTTATGCCATATTTTCTCTTTGCACGGGTAACTGTAAGGGCAGAAAAAGGATGAGTGCATATAATAACATCATATTCGCCCTCAGCGAGCTTTAAGCTGAGTTTGGTTGCACCCTTGGATACCGTTTTAAGAAACATTGACACCTTGCTGTTGCCTTTGCGGGTCGAATTAAATTCTGAAATTTTATATCCGAGACCAAAGAGCGCGGGTGCCTTTTTATAAAGCCTTACGTGCCAGTTACAGATAAAGTCTGATGCCTTGGGCGACAAAAATGCAAGCGAGTCTGCAATCTCGCAATATATATCCTTCTTGCCAAAAATATCCTTAATAGCTCTTGCGGCAGAGTTATGCCCCTCTCCCGTATTACAAGTCAGTATCAGTACACGCATAGTAAGCTCCTTAGTATTTCGTAAATTCTCAAACACCTCTATTTTATCATATAAAAGGTAAAAAATCAATTATAAGGTAAAATTTTTTGCCCCCACACATCAAAAATATAGTCGTGAGATTTTATAAGCGCTGCAAGCTCAAATGAGTCATTAAGCTTTTTCTTTGAACAAAGTGCGCACATTCCCTGATGACTTTCGTGGTGAAAATCAGTGCCGCCGGTTATGATAAAGTGAGGGTTTTCCTTTGCGAATTTTGCTGCATGACCAATACGCCCGTTGTGATTGGGGTGCAGGTTAAAAACTTCAATTCCATCAAGAATATCAGGGCTTTGTACGGTCATTTTATCGCGAAACGGATGTGCCTGTACTATAACGTTTTTTTCATTTTTAAAGCCCTTATAAAAGCTTTCATAGCTTTCGTCTAAAAAATCATAAGCACGGTATACATCGTCTTCATCAATTCCATAGACAAGGTAGTCATTTCTATTTTCGGGGAAGCGTGCCTCAAGCCCCAAGATAACCGATATGCCGTATCCCTTGCCAAAAACACAGGCACGATGAAAGTCATCAAGATAAAAGCTTACCGCCTCGTTTTTGGAAGAAAAATCTTTAAAAGCATGGTCAAGGTTAAAATGATTTGTAAGTACTATAGAGCTGAAGCCTAAATCAGCATAGTATTTTACCGTGGTTTCAACATCAACCTTGCCGCACGGACTGGCGGGCGACGTGTGAACATGCATATCGCATTTATAAGAATATTTTCTGTATTTATCTTTTTTCATACAAATTCTCCTAAAAAAACAAACTGCGTGGAGCAGTCCACACAGTTTGAATTTAAAATTATTTGTCCATATTGAACTTCTTTCTGAACTTTTCAACACGACCGCCAGTATCAACAAGTTTCTGCTTACCTGTAAAGAAAGGATGGCACTTTGAGCAAATTTCAACGAAAATGTTTTCCTTTGTAGAACCTGTTTCAATTACATTACCGCAAGCACACTTGATAACTGTCTGCTTATAATCAGGATGGATACCTTCTCTCACGACGTTCACCTCTTTCCAGAAAAATAGATATATAAAATAATTAACATCAATTTAGCAAAGGCTATTATAACACAACAAAATTGCAAATGCAACAGTTTTTTAAAAAAACATTCAAAAAGAATTTTTTGCCCCCCTATATTTATAGAAAGTGCATAAAAATGTAATATTTAATCTTGACAGTTTTCATAAAAAATAATATAATATATGTGTGTTTTGTACAGTGGGTAAAACTGTGCAAGGCTTAATATATATAAGGAGGTGGAACAATGGTTATAGCCATTGCTGCTGTAGTTGCAGTAGTTCTCGCTGTTGCCTCCGGAGTTGTTAGCTTTCGATTTGGTATATCATATAGAAAGAAAATGGCTGAGGCCGAAATCGGCAGTGCAGAAGCCGAAGCAAAAAGAATTGTTGATGAAGCTATAAAAAGCGGTGAAAACAAAAAGCGTGAGGCTTTGCTCGGAGCAAAAGAGGAAATTATTAAGTCTAGAAACGAAGCGGAAAAGGAAATAAAAGAACGCCGCTCTGAACTTTCAAGACAGGAAAGACGACTGCAGCAAAAAGAAGAAGCTCTTGATCGTAAGACGGAATCTCTTGAGAAAAAGGACGAGATTCTTAGCCAGAAAATCAAAGAGGTTGAAGAGAAGAATGAAAAAATTGCAGGCATCCATAAGGCTCAGATAGAAATACTTGAACGCCTTTCCGGATTGACAGCAGAGGAAGCAAAGGAATATTTGTTGAAAAACATCAAGGATGAGGTTAGCCACGAGGCTGCAATGCTCATCAAAGAAATTGAGACACAGGCAAAAGAAGAGGCTGATAAGAGAGCCAAAAACATCATCAGTGCAGCTATTCAACGCTGTGCTGCAGACCACGTTGCAGAGACAACCGTATCGGTTGTTTCACTCCCGAATGATGAAATGAAGGGAAGAATTATCGGACGTGAGGGTAGAAATATCCGTGCACTTGAAACTCTTACGGGTATCGACCTTATCATCGATGACACTCCTGAGGCAGTTATCCTTTCAGGGTTTGACCCCATCAGACGTGAGGTTGCACGTGTTGCGCTTGAAAAGCTTATTACTGACGGGCGTATCCATCCGTCAAGAATTGAAGAAATGGTTGAGCGTGCTAAAAAAGAGGTTGACGCTACCATTAAGCAGGAGGGTGAGCAGGCTACATTTGATACAGGTGTACACGGTCTTCATCCCGAAATTATTAAGCTACTCGGTAAGCTTAAATTCAGAACAAGCTACGGACAGAACGTGCTTAAGCACTCTATGGAGGTTGCACATGTTGCTGGCATCATGGCGGGTGAGCTTGGAATGGATGTTACCCTTGCAAAGCGTGCAGGACTTCTCCACGATATCGGTAAGGCTGTTGACCACGAAATCGAGGGTAGTCATATCCAGATTGGTGTTGACATTGCAAAGAAATACAATGAAAATCCTGACGTTATCCACGCAATTGAGGCACACCACGGTGATGTTGAGGCTAAGACAATCATTGCTTGCTTAGTTCAGGCGGCAGATGCAGTCAGTGCAGCAAGACCTGGTGCAAGGCGTGAAAATATTGAGGCGTACATAAAGCGTCTTCAGCAGCTTGAGGAAATAACAAATTCGTTTGCAGGCGTTGAAAAATCTTATGCCATTCAGGCGGGCCGTGAGGTTCGTATCATGGTTAAACCCGAGGAAATCGGCGACGGCGATATGGATTTTGTTGCAAGAGAAATTGTTAAGAAAATTGAAAGTGAGCTCGAATATCCCGGACAGATTAAGATAAATCTTATCCGTGAAACACGTGCCACAGACTATGCAAAATAGGAAAAAACGGGCATTTCAAAGAGCTTTGAAATGCCCTTGTTTTTGATAAGGAATAAGTAATATGAACATCTTATTTATTGGCGACATAATGGGTCGCAGCGGAAGAGATGCAGTTTTTGATCTCTTGTGGCAGATAAAAAACGAATATAATATTGACTATACCATCGCTAACGGTGAAAATGCATCGGGTGGACTTGGGATGAATCAGAATTCGTATAGTGAGCTTTGCCGTGCAGGTGTGGATTTTTTCACCATGGGTAACCACACATTTTCAAAAAAAGAAATTATCGGTATGCTTGAGCGTGGCGAAAACATTGTACGCCCCGCAAACATGCCCGAAGGTACACCGGGCGAGGGAATGGCAATTGTAAATACTTCTTACGGGAAAAAGATTGCAATAATAAACCTTTTGGGAAGAGTTTATATTGACGAAAACAATGCATCTGCGTTTTTTACGGCGGATGAGCTTATAGAAAAGGCGAAGGAAAAGACAAATATTATTATTGTTGATATTCACGCTGAGGCAACCAGCGAAAAGGAGGCCCTCGGTTACTACCTTGACGGTCGTGTGAGTGCAGTTTTGGGAACGCACACGCACGTACAAACGGCGGATGAGAGAATACTGCCTAGCGGCAGTGCATATATTACCGATGTTGGAAGAACGGGAGCACTTCACAGTGTGCTTGGGCTTGACAAGGATGCGTCCATTGCACGATTTACTCTCCCGCCCGATGTAAAAAAACCACCGTTTAGCGTTGCAAAGGGACAATATCAGCTTTGCGGTGTTGTAATCAAGATAAATGACGAAAGCGGAAAAGCAGAGGAGATTGAAAGAATATGTGTATTACAAAAATAAATTCAATCACACTTTACCAAAGCGAGCTTTTGAAAGAAATTGATGGTTTAATCCACGGCTTTACAACAAGACAAGGTGGCGTAAGCAAAGGTGAGTACGAGAGCCTTTCGTTGAGCCATATGCGAGGAGATGACCTTTCCTGCGTGCAGGAAAACCGAAAGATTTTATGCAGGGAATTATCCCTAAACTATGAAAAACTTACATCAACAAGGCAGGAGCATACAGATAATATTAAGATAATTGACAAAAACTCTGTAGGTTGTGGTATCCAAACCGAGTGGGACGAGGGCGTCGACGGGATAATCACTCAGGAGAAAAATGTTCCCCTTATTTGCTACAGCGCAGACTGCGTGCCGATACTTTTTTATGCAAGCGACATTAAGGCGATTGGCGCAGTACATTCGGGCTGGCGTGGCACTAAAGAAAAGATTGCCGAAAAGGCAGTTATAAAGCTTAAGGAACTTGGCGCAAAAGGGGAAAACATTTTTGCAGCAATAGGTCCGTGCATAGGGAAGTGTTGCTACGAGGTAAGCGAGGATGTAGCACTTAACTTTGAAGAAAAGAGCTACACAAAAAAGGAAAACGGCAAATTTATGCTTGACCTTGCAGATGTCAATACAGATATTCTCAAAAATGCGGGAGTGAAAAATATCACAATTTCCGGAATATGTACAAAGTGCAATAACGATATGTTTTTTTCGCACAGGGGGCAAAACGGAAAGAGTGGCACTCTCGGCGGTATAATTTGTATGAGGTAACGTTATGAGCCTAAAAAAAATAGTTTGTATTCTATGCAGTGCCCTTATTCTTTTTTCGGGATGTGGAAAAAAGGGTGGCACTCAGGATGCAAAAAACCAAAATCAGAATAAAGCCATAAAAATACAGATGCATCAGACGGACACATTAAACCCCATTTTAGCCTATGACGAGACGGTGCGTGATGCGCTTTCGCTTTGCTATGAGCCTCTTTTTAGGGTGAACGGATCTGTCATGCCTGAGGGTGTGCTTGCACAATCGTATGAAATATCAGACGATTCGCAAAGTGTTATTATTCTGCTTAAAGACTCTGCCTCGTGGCACGATGGTTCGGCATTCACATCGGAAGATGTTGTATACACCATTGAGTATATCAAGTCTCAGCAAAACTCGCCGTACTACTTCTGTGTTCAGTACATTGAAGAAGCAAAGGTAATAGACGATTTAAGCGTAAAACTCACACTCTCACGTCCCTATGCTCAAATGGCGTACTCATTGTATTTTCCTATAATTCCAAATAAAAGCGAGGAACTTGACGAAAAAATCATGGGCACAGGTGCGTATAAAATGGTGCGGTATCTTCCGTCGAGCGAAATCACGCTTGAGAAAAACACCTCATGGCACGGTGGCGAGGCACAGACGGATTCCGTTTTAGTTACGATGACAAGAAATAACGACATAGCCGCATCTGCTTTTAATACGGGCGTTATAAACGTTGTTACAAGCAGTGCTTACGATTTGTCAAACTATGCCTTGATGGAGGATGTTAAAAGTAAAAAGTACCCCTCTGCAAGATACGAATATATGGCATTTAATCAAGGGTCATCTATCTTTGCTTCAAAGTTTATAAGGCTTGCCGTTACGTCTGCAATCAATCGTGAGGAGCTTGTGGAAAATGCCTACAACGGCTATGCGGTAGCGGCAAACGCACCGCTTCACCCTCAATCTGAAAAGGTGATGCCTTCTGTAACTCTGACAGAGTACAATCTCGAAAATACCTATGAGCTTTTGTTTTATGAGGGGTATACCCCGAACGAAAACACAGGACTTCTTGAAGATGAAAACAAAAATTCGATAACATTTACGATTATAGTGAACAAGGAAAACACAGCTCGCGTGAGCTGTGCCGAACAAATTTCTGCTCAGCTTGTAAAAGCGGGGATGAACGTATCCGTACAGGAGCTTGATTTTGGAGCTTATAAGGAAGCGATAGAAAGCGGTTCGTACGATGCCTATATAGGTGGAACAACGCTTGGAAATATCTATGATTATGAATTTTTGCTGTCAGGCGAGGGAGAGCTTAATTATTTCGGGTATTCTGATAAATATATGGAGCTTGCACTCTCGCAGATGGCGTCGTCTCCGTCGGAGGATTCGCTTGAAAATGCCATCTTGAACTTTGAGGAGGTTTTCACTCGTGAGCAGCCCGTTTGCGGAATTGCGTTTTTAAGTGATGTTTTAATTACCTCGGGTAAGGTAAGCGGAGAATTTGCACCCACTATGAACTTCCCGTACTCAAATCTTTACAACTGGAAATTGAAGTAAAATAAAAACACCTTTTTGCATATTCTGTAATAGAATGTAGGGAGGTGTTTTCTTTATGAAAATCAAACGAATACTTATAATCGGCGGAGATGCAAGAATTGAGCAGCTTGCAAAGCTTCTTACAGCAGATGGTTACGAGGTCAGCTCATTTGACGGCGAGGGTGCCCTTAAAAATGCGGTAGAAGCAAGTGATGCCGTGGTGCTCGGCTTGCCTGCCAGCCGTGATGACAAGTGCATCGATGCGCCAAAACTTGACAAGCCCATTTTGATAAAAGACTTGTTTCAGCTTATGGGAAACAAAAGAATATTGCTTGCAGGAAAAATGAGTGAAAGCATGAAAGCCGTTGCAGACGTTTTTAATGTAAAATGGGTGGACTATTTTATGCGGGGAGAATTTGAGGTGGCAAACGCCGTGCCCACATGCGAAGGAGCAATTCAGATAGCAATGGAGGAAATGCCCATAACGCTTCACGGGGCAAATGCCGTGATTACAGGCTATGGAAGAATAGGCAGACTTCTTGCTAATGACCTCAGGTCTTTAGGAGCAAATGTTACAGTTTGTGCGAGAAAGTCTCAGGCACGTGCTGTTGCAAATGCAGATTCGCATCAAAGTGCACCTTTTTCGTGTCTTCCCGAATTGTGCGAAAAGGCAGATGTAGTCTTTAACACCGTTCCTCAAACGGTAATTGACCGCAAGGCACTTGTGCGCTCAAAAAACACACTTATAATTGACCTTGCATCAAAGCCCGGAGGAGTGGACTTTGATGCGGCACGCGACATTGGCGTAAAGGTAATCTGGGCACTGGGGCTTCCCGGAAAGGTTGCACCCGTAAGTGCAGGTAAAATCATCAAGGAAACGATATGCAACATCTTTTCCGAAATGGAGTAGAGACACCAATTCGCCTTATTTGTAATAGTATGTATAGAGATATTTTTTGCAAAAAAAATATACTACATTTCAGCGAGTAAGGTGAATAATATGAATATATCCTCTGTGCAGCTGGGGTTTGCTCTTACAGGCTCCTTTTGCACCTTGAGAACCGTAATTGATGTGCTGCGAAAGATGAAAGAATATGGCTTTAATATACTCCCCATAATGAGCGAGAGTGTGTTTTTTACAGATACTCGCTTTGGAAAATGCAAGGATTTTATTGAAGAAGTTGAGGGCATTTGTGAAAATAAAATAATTTCAAGTATAACTGCTGCGGAGCCTATAGGTCCTAAAAAGCTAATAGATGCACTTGTGATTGCGCCTTGTACAGGGAATACCTTGGCAAAGCTTGCAAACGGTGTAAACGACAGTCCTGTTGCGCTTGCAGCAAAGGCGACGCTTAGAAATAACAGACCCGTTATTATTGCTCCGTCAACAAATGACGGACTGAGCGCCAGCGCAAAAAATATAGGGCTTTTACTCAATACAAAAAACATCTATTTTGTACCATTTGGTCAGGATGACCCGTTTAAGAAAAATAACTCCCTTGTGGCAAAGTTCGACCAGATTATACCTGCGATCGAAAGCGCACTTAAGGGAGAGCAGTTACAACCTATATTGCAATAAAGAGAGGACTGTAAAAATACGTTTTTACAGTCCTTTTTCTTGGGAATAGGAAAAAATGTTCAGAACGGACAAACTGAGCCAAGAAGCCTATTGGCTTCTTGGGTTACCCGAAGCTGTATTGTTATACAGCGAGAGGCGAAGTTTGTTCGTAGCAAAAGGCATACAAAAAAAGAAAAATCTCAAAAAGAGATTTTTCTTCCGAAACACATTATTTAAATATTTCCCCACTTAGTTACGCCATATATTTTATTCGACTTTTGCGTTGTGGGCATTTTTGACATTCCCTTTATTATTCTACTTTGCCCTCAAGATACTTCCTGAATACAATCTCAAGGATTTCATCACGTTCAACCTTGGTTATAAGGCTTCGCGCACCCTTGTGGCTTGTTATATAAGTCGGGTCGCCCGACATAATGTAGCCGACCATCTGACTTATCGGGTCATACCCCTTTTCAACCAACGCACTGTGCACACGGAAAATTATAGCATCAATCTCGGTATCACGTGTTTTACAAATATCAATATGAGTCGTTTTGTTGTCAACCATAGCCGGTCATTCCTTTCGAAAGAATTATTTCCAATTACAGAATACACTATATATTGAGTAAAATCAATAGCAGTAACACAATTTTAATATTAAAGTCATTTACATTTAAAATTATACTGTACAATCACAAAAATATGTGCTATAATGTAGACCTAAACAGATATTGGAGGGCAAGTTATGGCTGATTTTTTTCACTTTCAGAAATGTGTGCCATTACCCATTGAATTTATAAATAAATATATGATTAACGCTAACGCAACATACGTCAAGGTTTACCTTTACGGACTGGCACTTTGTTACGAGTCAAAAGAAAATGTAACAAATGCAGATATTGCCGAGGCTCTTGATATTCTGGAAACCGACGTCAGTAAGGCGTGGCGTTACTGGAAAAGAGTTGGTCTAGTAAGCAGTGAGGGAAAAGGCTCAATTATGTACAACGCCATCCCCTGCGCAGAAACACTTCATGAGGAAAAGAAAAAGGAAGAGCCGCAACAAAAAAAGCAGTCTCAGACACATGAGCACAAGCCTTCTGCAAGCATGGAAGAGATTTACAAGGCAATGGACATCAATCCTAAAATGCGCGAGACTGTTAAAATGGCGGAACAGCTTCTCAAAAAGACGCTCTCAAGCCGTGAGATTGAGGCTATCTACAACTTTATGCAGTGGTATGGCATGAGTGAGGCGGTTGTTCTTGAACTCTTTGAGTACTGCGTTACTATAGAAAAGACAAGCATTTCCTACATAGAAAAGGTTGCACAAAACTGGTTTGACAACGGCATAACAACTGTTGAGGCAGCCACAAAGGTGCTTAATCGCGCTGTTAAAGAGATAAAGATGCAAAACAAATGTAAAAAAATGTTCGGTATTGACAGGGCGTTTTCTGCAGGGGAGATAAAGTACATATCTGTCTGGGTGTCGGAGTATATGATGAGCGAGTCTATGATTAAGGCGGCGTATGAACGCACGGTGCTCAATACCGGCAAGCTTTCGATGCCTTATATGAATACAATACTTCGCTCATGGCACGAAAAAGGAATAAAAAGCGTTTCGCAGATAGAGCAAAAGGGTGATTATCAATCACCTAAGAAAACCAAAAACGCATCCTATGAACTTGACGAAATGGCAGCTCTTGAAAGAAAATTAAGACTTGCAAAGCAAAAGGGTTGAGGTGAACAAAATGCCTGAAACAATTTATGATAAGGCAGCCAAGATAATATCGCAAAGGAAAAAAATGCGCGAAGAGGAGCTTGTATCCCGAAAACGCGAGGTTTTCGAAAGAATCCCCCGCATAATGGAAATCGAAAACGAGCTTGACAGATTTGGTATACGTATGCTTAGTCTCGTGGCAGATGGCAAATGCGATGAGGACAGAGCAGTTGCAGGCATAATGGCAGAAAACAAGCAGTATGTTGAGGAACGTAATAGGCTTCTTTCCATTCACGGCTATAGCGATGACTATCTCGAGCTAAAGCCTTTTTGCGACAAGTGCAGCGACACAGGCTTTGTGGGGGAAAAGCTTTGTCAGTGTATGAAAAAGGAAATAGCTGCTTGTGCGCTTCGTGATGCTAACCTTTCTTCAGTTATGGTTGGGCAGCGGTTTGAAAACTTCAGTCTTGATTATTACAGCGGGGATTATGTTCCTGAATATGGATGTTCCCCGAAAGAGAATATGAGCGCAATTTTAAATGAATGCTTGCAGTATGCAAGAAACTTTCCCGATGTTGAGGAAAATCTTCTTTTCTGCGGTGGTTGCGGTCTTGGAAAGACATTTCTTTCTTCGGCAATCGCGAATGAATTGCTCGAAAAGGGCATAGATGTTTTATATGTCAGCAGCAACGCACTTTTTCCCATTCTTGAGGATATGCATTTTGGACGTGAGGTTTCTGACAGGTCAGAATATATTGTAAAAAAATTAAACGACTGCGAGCTTCTCATCCTTGATGACCTTGGAAGTGAATTCGTAACACAGTTTACCAGTGCGGAGCTTTTCCGCATTATAAACAACCGTTTGCTCAGCGGTAAGAAAATGATTATATCGACAAACCTAAACCGTAATATGCTTGCAAAAACTTACAACGAGCGTATTGCATCAAGAATAACGGGCGGTTTCAGTATTCTGGAGTTCTTAGGAAAAGATATACGTGAAATAAAAAAATTTGAATCCCACGGAGAATAAATATGAAAAAGTCAGTGGAATT
>JAZNOC010000033.1:0-10125 GCA_045580605.1 Clostridia bacterium
AGCGGGACAGCACTTGCTATTGCAGATGCTATAAACGAGTCGCTTCCCACTCAGAATGACTATGTTTATGACAGACACAGCAGCAGAAAGAAGAGAAGCAAAAACGAGATTGGACTTCACGCAGTTCGTGGAGGCACAATAGTTGGCGAGCACGAGGTTATATTTGCCGGAAATGATGAAATAATAGAAATAAAACATACTGCAATGAGTAAGGAAATTTTTGCAGTTGGAGCAATAAGAGCAGCACAATTTATCTGCGGCAAGGATGCAGGTATGTATAATATGAACGATCTTATTAATGGCTGATAGGAGGACTTTAATGGAAAGAACCCGTATTTCAGAACGCATCCTCCCCTTTTACACCAAAGGTGAGGAAATTTTTAATATGGTATCGCACATCGTCGGTGGCACACTCGGCGTTGTATACCTTGTTTTGTGCGTTATATTTTCCGCACTTCACCGCAGTCCGATAGCCGTTGTTTCATCGGCAATATATGGCGCATCGGTAATCACACTGTTTACTATGTCAAGCATCTATCACGGGCTTAAGGATTCCACTGCAAAGAGAGTGCTTCAGGTCATTGATCACTGCACTATTTATTTTATGATTGCAGGAACTTACACACCCATCGTGCTTTGCGGAGTACGCAAGCTAAACACCGCTATCGGCTGGACAATTTTTGGCATAGTATGGGGGCTTACTGCTCTTGCTGCTACACTTACAGCTATTGACCTTAACAAATTCAAACGTTTTTCAATGATTTGTTATTTAGTAATGGGCTGGTGCATAATTATTTTCTGGAAAATTACATTTCAGGCAATTGGTGTTGGTGGTGCAATTTTCCTTGCACTTGGCGGAATTCTCTATACAATTGGTGCGGTGCTTTACGCTTTAGGTAAAAAGAAGCGCTTTATACATTCACTATTTCACATTTTTGTTGATTTGGCGAGTTTAATGCATTTCTTCTGTATTTTCTTTTATGTTATATAACGGGTAATGCCATGGAAAAAACAGTTTTTAAAGGAAATGCAATGCTCTCCCCTGTTCCACCTGTTTTGGTATCGTGCGGAGACGAAAATCATAAAAATGTTTTTACAGTTGCGTGGACGGGTACAATGTGTACCGACCCACCGGTAACTTATATTTCGGTGAGACCATCTCGCTATTCTTACGATTTAATCGAAAAAAGCGGCGAGTTTGTTATCAATCTCGTACCGTCTTCACTGGTATCTGTTTGCGACAGTTGCGGTGTTAAGAGCGGGCGTGATATTGATAAATTTAAAGAATACAATCTAAGCAGTGAAATGGGCAAGCTAACGCACGCTCCGATGATTTCTCAGTGCCCCGTAAACATTGAGTGCAAAGTTCGTCAAAAGCTATCTCTTGGCACACACGATGTTTTTATTGCGGACATTATTTCGGTTAATGTAGATAATTCACTGATTGATAAAAATGGAAGAATAACACTTTGGAAAGCAGGGCTTATCGCCTACGCACACGGTAGTTACTATGAGCTTGGCAAGCATCTTGGCACCTTCGGTTTTTCCGTTAGAAAAAAGAAAAAGAAGCGTGTCGCTTCATCCTCGTCGCGTACCAAGCGAACCTGAGATCAGCATACTCCGCCCGCGGTTAAGCACACAACTTCCTTTATAACGAAAAAATAAGATGTATCCCTGATACATCTTATTTTTTTAAAGTAAATGTTTTGCACAGCAAAACTTTACTTGCGGGAAGATGACGCTGTCATCCTTTTTTGTCAATGGGAATGAACATCCTTTACAGGGAGCTTCTCTTTAAAAAGAAGTGTAATGCACCAAAGTCCTGCAAGTCCGACTACTGTATAGATTATTCTGCTAAGGACAGATGCCTGCCCACCGAAAAGGGTTGCGACAAGGTCAACACCGAAAAGTCCGATTGAACCCCAGTTAATTGCACCAATTATTGCAATTACCAAAGCTGTATTATCCATAACTCTCAACTCCTTCAATATCATTATAAGTAATTATTTTAAAATTATTCAAAAAATTTATCGAACATTTGTTTGCATTTTAATATATTATATGATATAATACATTAAAAGGGTTGTGATAAATATGAATTGTTGCTTTACTGGGCACCGTCCTCAGCATTTTCCCTGGGGAAATAATGAAAGTGATGAACGTTGCATAAAACTTAAAAATTTATTAAATGATGTAATAGAGCAAGCCATTTCTGACGGTTATACCGACTTTTACAGCGGTATGGCGCTCGGCACGGATATCTTTGCGGCAGAGATTGTTCTTGAAAAATCAAAGAATAATTCTCAAATAAAATTGCACGCTGTCATTCCCTGCGTGGATCAGCCTGACCGTTGGAAAGAAAATGAGCAAAAACGCTATAAGAAAATTTTAAAACAGTGTGCCACGAAAACTATTATAAGTCCTTTTTATACAAATAGTTGTATGCTTCTTCGAAATCAGTTTATGGTTGATAACTCCATGAGAGTTATTTCTGTCTGGAACGGCGGCTTCACAGGCGGAACAGCCTACACCGTAAGATATGCAAAAAAAATGAACCGTGAGTTGTATAATATAAACCCAAAAGAGCTAACAATCACAGTTCACTGATATTACATTTTTTTATATAATTCCGGGAAAACTTCAATACTTCGTTTTAATATTCCGTTTACCTGTGCTATGGTTATTCCGTAGTTGGTGAACGGGATATTTTGTTTTACTGCAGCTTCCATCCTGCTTTGGACCTCACGCTCTGTAATCATACATCCGCCACAATGGACTACCAAGGAAAACTCGCTCAAATCCTCTGGGAATTCGTGTCCGGGCAAAACTGTATAATCTAATTTTTTATCCGTATACTCGCCTATCCATTTTGGAAGTTTAACGCTTCCAATGTCATTACACTGTCTGTGATGCGTGCAACCTTCAGCAATGAGAATCTTATCGCCATCCTTTAGCTTTTTAAGAGCAAGCACTCCGAGGGCTGCGGTTTCAAGAAACCCCTTATAATTTGCCATCAGAATAGAAAACGAAGTTAACATTATATCCTCAGGCACAATTTTTGAAACCTCTTTAAAAGCCTGACTGTCTGTTATTACAACTTTAACCCTGCCCTTAAGCTCCTCAAGCATTTTAGGAAGCATATCAGGCTGAACAACAACCGCAGCGCAACCCCTGTCGAGCAAATCACGTATAACCTGCTGTTGCGGAAGAATAAGTCTTCCCTTGGGAGCTGCCTCGTCGATAGGAGTTACCAAAACGGCTATTTCACCTTTTTCTACAATGCCCGCAGTTATACTCTTTTCCTTTTTCTGCGGAATTAAGAGCGAAATTTTTTCCTTGAGAAGCTCAATGTTTATGTTATCCTTCGCACTGACTGAAATTTCGTTTTCACCTTTAACTGTTGCTTTAACAATATCTGCCTTATTATATGCAACAATATATGAAATATTTTTTTCTTTAAAAATTTCTATCAGTTGTGTGTCAGCATCCTTTAAGCCGTCCTGTGCATCACACACAAGCACAGCAATATCAACACGCTTTAAAATCTCTTTTGTGCGTTTAACACGCATTAAACCAAGGCTACCTTCATCATCAAAACCGGGCGTATCAATTAAAACCACAGGTCCAAGCGGAAGAAGCTCCATTGTTTTAGTTACAGGATCAGTTGTTGTACCTTTTACATCTGATACCACTGACACATTTTGCCCCGCTACAGCATTCACAAGGCTTGATTTTCCCGCATTTCTTCTTCCAAAAAAGCCTATGTGTAGTCTTTCAGATGTAGGAGTATTTGTAAGGCTCATAAAATCACCCCTTATGTTAAAACCTTGTAGAGTCGTTTTTTACAATCTCACGCCAATCAAGGTCTCCTCGTTCAAGACCATGTATAAGCATTTCCGCTGTTGCAATATTTGTAGCAAGCGGAATATTATGAACATCACAAAGTCTGAAAAGCTCGTGATAATCCGGCTCGTGTGGCTGAGGAGTAAGCGGGTCTCTGAAATAAATGACCATATCTATCTCGTCATAGGCAATTCTTGCACCAATCTGCTGAGAACCGCCCTGTGAGCCTGACATAAATACTTCTACAGGAAGTCCCGTTGCCTCAACTATAAGACCACCTGTTGTACCGGTGGCGAATAAGTTGTGCCTTGCAACAATTCCTCTATACGCAATACAAAACTGAAGCATAAGCTCTTTCTTTTTATCGTGTGCAATAAAAGCTATATTCATCCTTAGTACTCCTTTGTGCTTTAATTTAGTGATACAACTGCCGAAAGAGTGCAATTCCCACCCTTGAGGCTAGCAGTAACAACCGGAACTGGAGCGTTTTCGGCAGTATATTTGCTGAGAATTGCCATAACCTCTTTTCTTAATTTTTCTGTTTTATTAGTCTGAAGCAAGGTCTGTCTATCCCTTTTAATCACAGCATTAAGCCTGTTTTTAGCCTCAGCAGATGAAGAGCACGCCATAGTGAAAAACAATTTTCTCATATATGCCCCTACCTTCTTTTAAATAATCTCTTTAAAAATGACTGACGCATATCAATAAGCTCAACATCGTTCCCGTTAAGTCTTGATGCTATGTTTCTGTATGCTTGTCCGGCCTGCGATTTTTCGCTTGAAGAAACATACTCGCCGTTATTTGCAGCAATTATGATATTCTCATCGTCAGGAACAACGCCAAGCAGATCAATAGCAAGTATATCTAGCATATCCTCAATACTGAGCATACTTCCCTTTTCAACCATTTTAGGTCTCAGTTTATTTATAACAAGGCGAACATCTTTAATGTCGTGCTTTTCCAAGAGCCCAATAATACGATCTGCATCACGCACGCTTGAAACCTCGGGCATAGCAACAACTATTGCCTTTTTAGCAGCCGCAACAGCGTTTTCAAAGCCTTGTTCAATGCCTGCAGGACAATCAATAAGAATATAGTCAAAATCCGCTTCCATTTGACGAATGAGATGTTTCATCTGAGTTGTTGTAACAGCACTTTTATCGCGAGACTGTGCCGCAGGCAGAAGAAACAATCCCTCAAAACGCTTGTCCCTTACAAGAGCCTTAGTATATGTACATCTATTTTCAACAACATCTACCAAGTCGTAGACAATTCTATTTTCAAGACCCATTATTACATCAAGGTTTCTAAGCCCGATATCAGTGTCAATCATAACGACTTTCTTGCCTGAAAGCGCGAGAGCCGCACCAATATTTGCAGTGGTGGTTGTCTTACCGACTCCGCCCTTACCGCTTGTAATGACTATAATCTCACTCATTTTCTCACCTCGAAAGTATTTTAACACAATTTCGTTTTTTAGTCCATAGTCTTTTTATAAACATTGTAAGATTATTTCGTCATTTTCCGCTATGGCAACTGCCGCACCGACATTTTCATTCTTTTTATTGTAAGAAATTGCTTTCCCTATTCTTATCTGCGTTGGCTGCATAGAAAGAGCAAATACACAGGCATTCTTTTCAGTCTGTGCAACGCCTCTGAGACTTCCTACAATACAAATATCTCCCTTTGCAGTTACTTCTCCGCCGGGATTAACATCGCCATAAATTACAATATCGCCGCGCGACTCGACCTTCTCCCCACTTCGAATGGTAGTATGTATTACCTTACAAATTTTTTCATTTTCTAAAAGGCTGTACGTAAGCTCCTGCTCGGTTAAAGTATTTTTCATAGAGAGCTTTACGTTTTCCCCAAGTACTCTTTTTATGTTTTCTGCAAGCTCAATTTCTTCACTGTAGTCTAGCTCAAGCCCGCTGTACTTTAATTTCGTGTTTGCCCCGTCAAAGAAAGCCCCACTGTTTTTCTTAAGACTTTCAATTGCACAAAGAGCATCCTCAAGGCAATTACAATCGGAAAAGCAAAGCTCAATATCTGTGCCTTTAGCTTTTATGTTTATATTTTTCATTTTTCGCACCTATCTTGAAAGGGAATTGAACTGCTCTGTTACAGAGCTATCATCAGCGTTAAAGTACGAATCGACAATTTTTCTTACCGCACTTGCAGTTCTAGCACCGCTTCCGCTCTTTTCTATAACGCAAGCGATGGCAATTCTCGGTTTATCGTACGGAGCAAATGCCACACAAATACCATTTGTGTAGTTCCCTGAGGTCTGTGCACTTCCCGTTTTTGCTGCAACAGGAGTTTTACATCCTGCAAAAGCGGAAGCACCTGTACCCTCTGTTACAACCATTCGTATTCCCTTTGAAATTGCTTCGTAAGTTTCTTCTTTTAGCTTAACATACTCAAGCACCTCTGTATGTGTTTGAGTTGATTCCTTTTGATTTTCTTTCTGTACAGATTTTATAATATGTGGGCGATATCTTGTCCCTCCGTTTGCAATTGTAGCAATATAGTTTGCAAGCTGAATAGGTGTTACAAGTGTATCAGACTGTCCGATTGCCGTCTGCATCACATCGCCCGGATACCATGTACCCGAATTTTTTTCTCTGTTTTCAGGGCTTGCTATAACACCCTCTTTTTCCTCATCGGCAAGTTCAATACCGCTTTTATTTCCAAAGCCAAATTTTTCAGCGTAAGAAACAATTTTTTCAATACCAAGTCTTCTGCCGACATCATAAAAGAAAACATTACACGAATCACGTATTGCCTCACTGACGTTTACATATCCGTGAGTAGCACCCGTTTGCCCATATATCCAGCACGATGGCTGATAATCCTTATAATATTTGTATTTTCCCGAGTCAAATATTTCTTCGTTTGGAGTAATTATTCCGTTCTCAAGTGCCGATGCACCAACAAGAATTTTAAAGGTTGATGCGGGCGAATATGTTCCCGCGAGTGCTCGGTTAAAAAGTGGCTTTGAAGGGTCATTTACTAATTCAGAATAATTCTTACTGAAGTTATTGATGTCGTACGACGGGTATGATGCCATAGCAAGAATTTCGCCCGTATTAACGTCTATGACAACTGCACTGCCACTGTCTGCAGCGCTACCCTCATCCTCAGTGGTGGCATTTGCGCGAATTTTATCGATAGTATCTTTTAGCGCATTTTCGCATGCGATTTGTAAATCAAGGTCAATCGTAAGTGTAACATCACGACCTACTTTCGGCGCTTTCTGCATTGTCTGACTTATGCTGTAGCCGCTGTCTGTTCTCTCGATGCTTCCGATACCGTTTTCACCGCGCAGATAATCTTCGAGAAGCTTTTCTAACCCGTTCTTTCCTATACTTGAGTTAATTGTATAACCGTAATCCTTATACTCTTTGTATTCGCTTGGACTGACAAGTCCAACACGACCTAAAGTATGTGAAGCGAGCGAAGCATACGGATAATCACGCATAGGCTGAGCAACAATACATACATCGGGGAATTTTTCGCTCTGCTCCTTTATTATTTGAATAACTTCAAGCGGAGTATCCTCCCTGAACAAATAAGGTGTCGAAAGCGAAAAACCACGCACGCTCATATCAAGTCTTATGCAGGCAATTTTTATCTTTTCGTTATGTCCGTATGACTCATCCTCCGAAAAATACCTTGCATAAATTTCTTCGACGACTTCTTCTGCCGAAAGCTTTTTATCAAGTCCATTGTCTTTTTTCCACGTGGTAAAGCTTTCCTCATCGCCGTTAATCTCATATTTCCCATTTTCATAAATGATGGGCATATTTTCCGCCAACTCCGCAGCATAATCAGGCATAGTGTTAAGAAGATTATAAATTACCTTATTTGTGGTTTCGCTGTTTTTCTCCTCGTTTTGTTGAATATAAAGACTGTAGCCCGTTCGATTCTGGACTATAGGGCGACCGTAACGATCAAAAATTTGTCCACGAGGAGCAATAAGTTCAACACTTCTCGTTGTTCTCGAATCGCTTACTTCTCTGTAGTAGCTACCCTTTGCCAACTGCAGATTTATAAGCTTTGATACAAACAAAACAAGCACCGCAAGAAGAATCACGTTAAAAAACATATATCGTCTGTTTTTCATTACGCCACCTCCTTAACTGTATCTTTCCTTTTAGCAGCTTTTTTCTCTATCAAAAAGACACAAACAACAGTAAATATCAGTGCAAAGACACCGTTTACAAGAATTGATTTACCGATATGGCCAACCGAAAGCACGTATCCTGCAAAATAATACAACAGCGACTTAACAATCTGGAAAAAAGTTATGCACACAAAGATAATCCATCCCATAATAATGGGTGAATTCGTGTGCTTTTTGTCAACAAAGAAAGTTGTTATAAGTGCAAGATACATATATATAAGCGTATTTACGCCAAGAACTCTGCCACAAATAACATCGTTGAGAATCCCTCCAAACGCACCAATAAAACACGCCTCTGTGCACGAACAATACACTGCCGTAAGTACAATCGTAATTGAAAGCAAATCGGGTGTAATTGAAATTATTCTCACATTTGAAAGAATAATTGACTGTATTAAAAATGCAATATAAATTCCAAGAAACTTAAGGAATCTGTTCATAAACTCACCAAATGTAAATCAAATTTTACTTAGTAATTAAAGCCTCAATGGCTTACCATCACAACGTCTATGTTGTATATATTCGCTCCGGGCTCAATCTCTGCAGAAAGGGTAAGATCACGTTCATCGGTTTTAATGTTTTTAACCTTACCTATGAGTATTCCACGGGGGAAAACTCCGCCCGTGCCCGATGTTTCTACGCTGTCGCCTGCAACTATTTTCGCATCGTTTGAAACATAATTCATAGTGCAACCCATTTTAGACGCAGTCGATTTTCCATCAATAACACCCATATCACCTGACCGGGCACAAATCGCACTGACAGAACTTTCTGCATCAAATATAGTTTTGACTTTAGAGTAGTTTATGCCGACCTCGCAAACAACACCAACAAGGCCCTCAGGCACAACAACTATGCTTCCGATAGCGATGCCACTGCTTGTTCCCTTGTCAATGGTAATAGTATGGTTGATATCGCCCGTACTGCGACCGATTATATTAGCTGCAGTGTAGTTCATTTCTTTTCTTGAATCAGCAAAGTCAAGCATCTCGTGAAGTCTTTCATTCTCCGTCTTGTAGCCCTCAACCATCCTGAGCTCATCTTCAAGCGCAAGCACTTTCTTTTGCAGTTTTTTATTTTCTTTTGCATTTTCAGCAGAATTAAAGACATTAACCACGGCAGTTTTTATAAATCCCACACCGCCTGCAAAAACACGCTGTACGGGCGAAAGCACCGTACCCAACACATTAGCTACAACGTTATTCTCCGTTTTTACCGAAACTATCGCACACGTCGCAATAAGCACCGTAGTTATAATAAGTGCAATAGTTTTTTTATTCAAAAACTTTTTCATATAATCAACCTTTTCAAAGAATGTTTATTTCAAACTCGTCTTTTAATAATTTTACAAGAGCACACACCGGAAGACCTACAACATTGAAGTAATCTCCGTCAATTTTCTCGACGAAAATGCTACCCTTATTTTGAATTCCATAAGCGCCTGCCTTGTCCATTGGCTCTCTTGTTTTAACGTACGCTTTTATTTCCTCTTCCGAGAGTTCACGGAAAGTAACACTCGTCTTTTCGCATTTAGAAACGGCTCTTCCATCGGCACAGTTAAAAACGCAGTAACCCGTGTAAACCTCATGGGTATTTCCGCTGAGTTTTCTCAGCATTTCTTCTGCTTCGGCAATAGTTTGTGGTTTACCCATTATCTTGCCGTCAAGATACACGCACGTGTCGGCACCGATAACTACGGTGTTACCACGAAACGACCTTGCCACGTCAGATGCCTTAAGCATTGCAAGCTGTTTTACCATTTGGTCAGGCTCCAAGCCCTTAAGTGCCGATTCATCCACATTTGCCGGAATTATCTGTGCGTTAATTCCTATATTTTGCAGTAAAGCTTTTCTTCTTGGCGATTTTGATGCCAAAACAAAAACACATTTTTTATTCAACATAGGTCATCCTCTCAAGTTTTTGGGATAGTGGTTTTTTGCACAACCGTTGCTGTGCTTATACCACCCTATAGGATACTTGTCATTATAAAGCATTGCCCCGTATCCGTTTTCGCCGTCTTTGTTTATAACTTCGCCACGGGTATAACGGGCAATTTCTTCTTCATTTAAGGATATTGTGCGTTTAAAATCTTCTTT
>JAZNOC010000034.1:0-2378 GCA_045580605.1 Clostridia bacterium
AAAATGGCTGATTATCGCTTGCCCATATATTCAAAGCTTCCTATCAAGCATAAAGGAATAATGTGCGAACCTCTTCTTGAAGGAATTGATTTAACAAAATATCTGACTCCCGAAATTGAAGTGGTTTCAGTAGGTGGTGAATCAGGCTTGGAGGCAAGAATATGCAACTACGAATGGATACTTGATATACGAAATCAGTGTATTGCTGCAAATGTTTCATTTGATTTTCATCAGACAGGTGCGAAGCTGCTTAAAGATGGGAAAATTTATTGCATACCAAAGGCTAAACAGGGTGTACAGGCTGCAAAAGCTTGTATTGACTTTAACAGTAATAAGTAAGAAGGTGTACTTAGCGATGTGGTTAATATTAGCATTGCTGTCAGCATTTTTTGCTGCAGTAACTTCAATTTTGGCAAAGATTGGTATTGATGGTGTTAATTCCAATCTTGCAACGGCTATACGAACAGTTGTAGTTGTGATTATGGCTTGGGGTATGGTCTTTTTAACAAATACACAGGGTGGAATATCCGATATAAGCAAAAAAAGTTGGATATTCTTAATCCTGTCAGGGTTAGCAACAGGAATCTCTTGGTTATGTTATTATAAGGCTTTACAGCTTGGAGAAGCATCAAAGGTCGTACCGATTGATAAATTAAGTGTTGTAATAACACTGATACTGGCATTTGTATTTCTGCACGAAAATTTCACATCTAAATCCTTGGTTGGATGTATCTTGATTGCGGCTGGTACATTACTTATGACATTATAGAGGAGAAAAACGATGTTAGCTTATACATATATTTCAAAAGGTAAATTTGAATTAACCGAAAAAGAGAAACCGGTTATACAAGAGAGCAGAGATGCAATTGTTAAAATCACTATGGCAAGTATTTGCTCAAGTGATTTGCATATTAAGC
This sequence comes from Clostridia bacterium, assembly GCA_045580605.1. Classification (GTDB taxonomy): domain Bacteria; phylum Bacillota; class Clostridia; order UMGS1883; family UMGS1883; genus UMGS1883. The sequence continues at coordinate 918 of JAZNOC010000034.1, forward strand.
ACGGATCTGTTTCCAAAGCGGTTCCCGGTATTACGGTGGGACATGAAATGGTAGGAATAGTTGAAGAAACAGGAGATCATGTTAACAATGTGAACCCCGGTGATCGAGTAACCGTTAATGTTGAAACATTTTGCGGAGAATGTTTTTTCTGCAAAAAAGGATATGTCAATAATTGTACAGATAAAAATGGCGGTTGGGCGCTCGGTTGCAGGATAGACGGTGGACAGACAGAATATGTCAGAGTACCTTTTGCCGATACCGGATTAAATAAAATTCCCGATTCGGTAACGGATGAACAAGCTTTGTTTGACGGCGATGTGCTTGCAACAGGTTATTGGGCAACCCGTATATCTGAAATCACTGCTGATGACACAGTTCTTATTATCGGTGCAGGTCCGACGGGAATATGTACTTTGCTGTGCGTAATGCTTAAAAAACCAAAGCAGATTATTATATGTGAAAAAGACGAAAACAGAATCAAATTTGTAAGTGACCATTACCCTGATGTGAAGATAGTTCGTCCCGAAGAAGCAGAGGACTATGTGATGAGTAACTCAAGTTATGGTGGAGCGGATGTTGTTCTTGAAGTTGCCGGAAGCGAATCAACGTTAGAACTGGCTTGGAAATGTGCAAGACCTAATGCTATTGTAACGGTTGTTGCTTTGTATGATAAAGCACAGGTTTTGCCATTGCCGGATATGTATGGAAAAAATCTGATATTTAAGACTGGCGGAGTGGATGGATGTGATTGTGACGAAATCCTGAAGCTGATAGAACAGGGAAAGATTGATACTACACCGCTTATAACGCACACTTATCCACTTGAACAAATTGGAGAAGCTTATGAATTGTTTGAAAATAAGAAAGACAGAGTTGTCAAGATAGCGGTCAGACCATAGCAGAATAGTTTAAAAAGCTATATGTGTAAAAATTTATATAAACGATTGGAGAGATAAACATGCTTACTATAGAAAGAGCAAAGGAATTACTTAACACAACCACAACGCAAGAGCATCTGTTTTTACATGCTAAAAATGTAATGGCTGCAATGGAAGGGCTTGCAAAGCACTTTGGGGAAGATTCAGAACATTGGAAAGCAATTGGCTATTTGCACGATTACGACTATGAACAGCATCCGGAAGAGCATCTTCAATATACCGAAGAGCCTCTTAAAGAAGCAGGTCTTGAAGATTCAGAAGTTCGTGCTATTCTGGCACATGGTTACGGTATCATAAACGATGTTGAACCTATAACCAATATGGAAAAGAGCTTGTTTACAGTAGATGAGCTTACAGGCATTATTCAGGCAGCAGCAAGAATGAGGCCTGCAGGAATAACTGATATGGAAGTATCGAGCTTTATGAAAAAGTTTAAGGATAAAAAGTTTGCCGCTAAATGCGACCGTGAACTTATCAAAAAGGGCTGTGAAATGCTTGGAATGGAAGTTAAAGAAGTTGCAAC
>JAZNOC010000035.1:0-40006 GCA_045580605.1 Clostridia bacterium
GGAGTATTCGGGCATAGGCACTGTTGTAATTCACCCCGTTGACAGCTCGGCTGCAGTTTTTGACGGCGGAGAAATCGAGGTGCAGGGTATCCTTTGCGAAAGCCCCAAAAAGACAACGGGCGGCGGCGATAACTTTAACTCGGGCTTCTGTGCAGGACTTCTTGCAGGGCTTGACGTAAAAGAATGCCTCATAAGCGGTATGACAACATCTTATCTCTATGTTAAAAACGGCAAATGCAACAGCTTTGACGATATAGCCGAAGCTATGAAAATGTATGACGAAGAATAAATATTATAAAAGAAGCAGAGAGTTTAGCTCTCTGCTTCTTTTATAAGTTCAATATTAGAAATTCCAAAGCTTTCAGCCTTTTCGCCCGATTTTCTTAAAAGATTGTAGGGAGTGTTATAAATGGTAACCTCCGCAACATTTCCGCTGTCAAGATTAAAAAGCTCAAACATCGGCTCATCGGTAAAGAAGTATTCTTCTCTTTTGCCGATGCGAATTTTGCATATATCAAAATCACCTTTGACAGACATTAACAACCCTGCAAGGTCAGTATCGGGAAGTGGGGCCTGATATACAAGTTTGCCGTAATAATAGGGCATAGAGTCGGTAATTTCACAGCTTTGGGAAGTACCACTTGGGTAAAGGGTTGAATCAATGCAGTCAAAGTCGCCTGCAAGGACAACAGGCTCAAACGAGGTAAGGTCGTAAATGGTGTAATAAGACGGGGTACGGCTCTCGAAATTCGGCTTGTAATTGTTATGCTTTTTATATTCAAGCATAAGAGTGTTTTTGCCGTTTGCAATAAGATTTGTTATATCCGCACCATAGTAGCGTGAGTCCTTAAGCGATGGCTCAGGCTTGGGAACATTTTTGCCGTTAAGCAAAATGTTTTCTATCGAAGATGCGTTTTCGATATATACAAAAACACTGCCGATTTTGCCATTTACAAAGAATGGATATTTAACCATAACATTTTCACCCTCGTTGAGTGAATAGAACTCTTTATGCAGGTCATCAATCAAAGCCTCGCGGTACGGCTTTCTGCCGAAGCACGCATTAACAGTTTTGAGCGGGAGTAGATTTTCGTCAGCCTCGCAAAGCTCAAACGGAAGAGAAAGCTCTGCTGTGTAGGATGCAAAGCTTACTCCCGAAACAACTGGCGGGGCAGGGTCAAACTGCAAATCACGGGCAGTGAAAAGCACTACGGTGTGCCCTTTTTTTATTTTAAAGCTTTCCTTTTCAATATGGTATGCCTCGCCGTCGGACGGGTCAAAAATGAAAAGCTTACTTTCGGGATTGTATGTAATATCACAGTCATCAAAGGCGGTAACGAAGAAATAATCTGCACTGCCGTCAGTACGCTTCTCACAGTAAAATTTTCCGCTTCCTGACAAAATATCGTCGTGTGGGGTGAAGTCAAATTTTTCCGAGGAAATAGCGTTTTCGCCCATCTCGCTTGCAATTTTGTTTGTGCTTTCATAAAAATCGCAACCATCAGGCAGAATAAGCGTTGAGTATGAATTTTTGCCAACTATTAGCTTGCTGTTTTTTACCTCGCTGTTTTCGAGTATGTACTCATCGGCAATATGAAAAGGAGTTCTGAATTCAAAGAGCTTTTCTGCAATCTCTTTGAATTCAGAGTAAATTTCTTCTGAGTCGCGGCAGTTAATCTCTCTGCTTGGAAAAACCAAAAGAATATCGGCACACTCTTTCGTTTTTGATGAAAGCATAGTAAGTCTTGCAATCATCTCGGACATATCGTTTTCGGCAAAATCAGAAAGAGTTGTATTGTTCTTTTCGTACTTGCGTCTGTCGGTCATAGAGTAGGCAATACTGTCGTAGCAAATATTTCCACCAAAAGACGACAAAAACATTGCCGAAGAAAAACGGCTCTCACACTTAGAAAACGATGGCGTTCTCAACCTGAATAAAGGTGATTTTCCAAACTGTGAACATATACTTGTAAGCATTTTTATTTGAACAATATCAATATTGTCAGACTCTATTTCTGCGTAAGGCATATCGCTTGAAAGGTAGCTGAGCTGTCTGCTTACAAAAAGCTCTCCGCTAACTCCTGCAGAGAAAGAAACACCATTTTTGCTGCATTTTTCCTGAAGATACTTTGTAAAATTCTTATTTAATGCCTTGTTAAAATTTGAGTAATATGCGGATTTTTCCTCGTCGCAGTGCTTATCATTTGAAACAAGTGCAACACCTGTTTTAACTGCATCACTTGATGCACTTTTGGAATAAAGAGTCTTCGACGGCATATTGATTGAAGTCGCAAAGCCTTCAATTTCATAACCTATAAAACGCTTGCACTGACGAAAATATTCATCGTAAACAGTTTCCGAAAAGCATTCTGCCGCAAACGAATCTGTTATATCGCAGGTAACGTGCCTGCCCGATGCGCGCTGAAGAGATATATCTCTAAGCACCAGCTTTTTTGTGCCGTCGTCCTTAACTAAAGTGTCTGTTTTTTCAATTTCCTTGTCTGTTACATAAACAAAATCTTTTAATCTGTTGTCGGGAACACTTGTAATTTCGCCACCGCCAATGCCGCTTGACTTTCCGTACTCATCGCATATATAAAGCTTTAAGCCGTACTTTGCGCATCTGCGTGCCGCTGTGCGTACAAGCTCAAAAAAATCGTCCGAGAGGTACTTTATCACAAGCCCGTTTGACGCCCTCAAAAACACTTTGCCAATCCCAAGATTTGCAAATCTTTTTAGCGAAGCGTCAATCTCTTCAGGCTCGGGGCGTGAACACCAGTCCCAGATGACCGACGGAAGTGCGTTATTATCTATGTCTGTTAATTCTCTTATATTCAAAACATTTCACCTCAGTATAAATATAAGTATAACTAATTCTCAAAAAAAGGTCAATAAAAACTTGTTATTGTGCGAGACGGGTGATATAATCAGTATGTAAAGGAATGTGAACGTATGAAAATCAATCCAAAACAGTTTTATGATATACTTTATAAGAAACTCGAAAACATTACTCCTCTGCAAATTGACTGCGGCAAGCTTTGTAATGGAGCATGTTGCGAGGTAACCGATGAAGTTACGGGGATGTATCTTTTTCCATTAGAAGAATGTGAATATAGTAATTTGCCGCACTGGGCAAAAATCTATGATACAGATTTTGAGTGGCAAAGCGGTAAAACTGCGCCTCTTTTTACCTGTGATGGTACTTGCGAAAGGGACAGACGTCCTCTTTCGTGCAGAATTTTCCCGCTTGTGCCTTATGCACATCGCGGAGAAAAGCTAAGGCTTATTATGGACCCGAGGGGGAAGGGCATCTGCCCGCTTGCGTCGGTGATGGATATAAAGGATTTGCAGCCCGAATTCGTAAAACGAGTTTATGAGACGATGCTTCTTTGTATGAAAGTAAAGGAGTGTAGGGAGTTTATTTATTCACTTACAAATTCTATTGATGAGGCAGGGATATAAATATGAAAGCGTTAATAACAGGTGCAAGCTCAGGATTAGGTTGGGAAATGGCAACCATCCTGTCAGAAAAAGGATATGATATCGTTGCAGTTGCAAGGCGGAAAGAAAGATTAGAAGAGCTTAAAGCCAGCCTTAAAACAAATGTGGAAATACTCTGCCTTGATATCACACGCTCCGAAGATATAGAAGAGATAGCAAATTATCTTGACGATATCGATATTTTTATTAACAATGCAGGCTTTGGCGTTTTTGGGGATTTGTGCTCATCTGACTTAAAAGAGGAGCTTAATATGATTGAAACTAATGTCAGAGCACTACATATCCTAACCAAGCTTGTCGCAAAAAAGTTTAAGGAAAAAAACAGTGGATATATATTGAACGTAGCTTCCATTGCTGCATTTTTCCCCGGACCATTGTTTTCGGCTTATTATGCGTCAAAGGCTTATGTTTACAGACTGACACTTTCCCTCTATGAGGAGCTTCGTCGTGATAAATCAAACGTAAAAATAAGCGTGCTTTGCCCGGGACCCGTTAAAACGGAGTTTGAAAAGGTTGCAAAGGTGAGCTTCGGCAGCGGCAACGAAAAGGGAAGAGATTTCATAATCGCCGATAAACGAAAAGTTAGCCGGTACGCAATCAACAAAATGCTTAAGGGAAAGCTCATCATTATCCCCGGAACACTTATGAAAATTGCAGTATTTTTCAGAAGAATTTTGTCGGAAAAAATGCAGTGCAAAGTGCTTTATCTTCTGCAAAGCAAAAAATTTGTGCAGAAGTAATTGATTGGAAATTTAGCATTGATTACAATGCTTATGGGCAAGACTCATAAATTTTTCACATCAGGTTATACTAATGCCGAGGTGATTTAATTATGAGCAATAAAAAGAAAAAGGAAAACGAGAAGACGGCAACAAATAATCAGTGGGTTTCCACGGGATTAACTCGTTCAACCGATAAATCAACTCGAAAAGACGGTCCCGGAGGCGAGGACGCGAAGTAATCATATAAATATAGAAGAACAAAGAGCGCTTAAGTGCTCTTTGTTTTTTACACATAATAAAGCAATACAAAAGTCGGTTGAAAGCTACAGAAAAGAGCAGAAATAATACCTGAGAACTCTAAAAAAAACAGGTAAAAATGCAATTTTTGTCAAAACTATTGACATTTTGACGAAAAAGGCTTATAATCGTTATAATTTAATATTTGAGCTAAGTGAAGTGTGCAGGAGAAAGGCGTTTGCCTTGCCGAAGGAGTAATGCTCTCAGGCGCGATGGTGATGACTGTTCACAGATAGCACTCCGGAGAAGTCCGATTTTAAAAGGATGCCGAAGGTGTAAAACCCAAGCGGGTTAATCTCTCAGGCAAAAGGACGGAGAAAAAGTTTTAAATAGCTTTTTTATGCGGAGTTTTTGTGTTGCAAAAACTCCGTTTTTACTTTGTTTAGCGCAAAAGAGGAGGATAAATTATGGCAAACTTTTTTGAGGCGTTGACAAATTTCAATAATGATGTCAACGGTTTTGTATGGGGCAACGGTCTTTACCTGCTCCTCGCAGTAGGTCTTATTATGACTGTTATCACAGGTGTTTTCCAGATAACACATATCGGACACTGGTTCTCTGAAACAATCGGAAAGATTTTTGACAAAAAAGTATCAGGACACGTTCAGGGTAAGTCAATTTCACAGTTCCAGGCACTTTGTACTGCTCTTGCAGCTACAATCGGTGTAGGTAACATTGCCGGTGTTGCAGCTGCAATCGTAGGCGGCGGTCCCGGTGCAGTATTCTGGATGTGGATTGCGGCATTCCTTGGTATGATGACAAACTATTCAGAAAACGTTCTTGGTATTTACTACAGAAGAAAGAATGCAGACGGCGAGTGGTCAGGCGGTGCAATGTACTACTTGAGAGACGGTCTTGGCAAGTTCAAGGGCTGCAAGTGGATTGGTGCAATCCTTGCGGTGCTCTTCTCAATTTTTGCAATCCTTGCATCATTTGGTATCGGTGCAATGGGTCAGATTAACAAGATTGTTGTTAATATGGTAGATGCATTCAAGATTCCTTCGCTCGAAGCAATTCCTTTCGGAAATGTTACAATGTATCACCTTATCATTGGTATTGTGCTTGTTATTATTGCAGCACTTATCATTCTTGGTGGTCTTAAGAGAATTGCAAACTTCGCAGAAAAGGTTGTACCTTTCATGGTAGTGTTGTTTGTTTTGGGAAGCCTTATCATTATTGGTGTGAATTTCGGTAAGATTGGTACTGCATTCTCTTTGATTTTCAAGTACGCATTTACCGGTCCTGCTGTATGGGGCGGTGTTACAGGTATTGCCGTTAAGGAAATCGTAACACTTGGCTGCAAGAGAGGCGTTTTCTCAAACGAGGCAGGTCTTGGTTCATCAGTTATGGTACACTCAAACTCAAACGTTGTAGAGCCTGTTCGTCAGGGCCTTTGGGGTATTTTTGAGGTGTTCGCTGATACAATGGTAGTTTGTACAATGACTGCTCTTGTAGTTCTTACCTCAGGCGTAATTAATCTTGAAACAGGTGCTCTTATACAGGGTGCAACCGATGCAAACCTTGTAGCAAAAGCTTTCTCAGGCTTGTTTGGTGTATGGGGTGAAAGATTTATTGCAATTGCAATTCTTTTGTTCGCATTTACAACTGTTCTCGGCTGGGACCACTATGGTACAAAGGCTTGGGAGTATCTCTTTGGTACAAAGGCAACAAAGCTTTATAAGGTTATCCATCTTGTAATGATTATGTGTGGTGCTCTTTTGACATCATCACTTGCCTGGGATATTTCCGATACATTCAACGGACTTATGATGGTGCCCAACCTTATCGGTGTACTCGCACTTTCAGGTCTTGTTGTTAAGATTACAAGAAACTACATAGACAGAAACCTCAAGCATAAGGACATCAAGCCGATGCTTTCAGCGTTCCCTGACATTCAGGAAGAGGAAGAAAAGAAACTCTAAAAAAATTAAAGGCAATTTTCGAAAGAAAGTTGCCTTTTTTATTCGATAGTGATATAATGTATACATCTCGGAAAATACAACAATGCAAGTGGCTTGCTGATATTGGCGGGGTAGAGAAAATACAATTTCAAAAAAGGAAGTAGTTAGAATGAGTACATTACTATCAGTATCAGTGGCGCTTTTAGCCGGGCTTTTGATGACAAGGGCATTTAAGCCTCTTAAACTGCCGTCAGTAACGGCGTATCTTATAGCCGGTGTTTTAATTGGTCCTTACTGTGTGGGACAGCTCGGTATAAGTGGTCTTGGATTTGACACAGAGGAAAGTGTTGCGGCGTTAAGGCTTGTATCAGAAGTTGCACTTGGATTTATTGCATTTTCAATCGGTAACGAATTCCGCATCGAAGACTTAAAGAAAACGGGTAGGCAGGCAACGGTTATAGGTATATTTCAGGCAGTTGTAGCAACAATACTTGTTGACTTGGGTCTTTACGGGTTACATCTTCTTATGCCCGATAAAATTAGTGTTCCTCAGCTTATCACCTTGGGTGCTATAGCAACGGCAACTGCTCCTGCTGCAACACTTATGGTTGTAAGGCAGTATAAGGCTAAAGGTCCTTTGACAAAGCTTCTTTTACCGATAGTTGCCCTTGACGATGCTGTTGGACTTATTGTATTTGCTGTATCCTTTGGTATAGCAAAGACGCTGATGTCAGGCAGTGTAGATATTGCTTCAATTATTATAAATCCTTTGGTAGAGATTGTATGCTCACTGGCACTTGGTGCGCTTATGGGCTGGCTTCTTACTCAGCTTGAGAAGCTGTTTAACTCAAATACAAACCGTCTTAATTTAACAATAGCGTTTGTATTTCTGACAGTTTCGCTTTCAATGATGGAGTTTCACATTGGGCCTGTAGCCATACATTTCTCATCACTTCTTGTATGTATGATGCTTGGCACAGTATTTTGCAATATCTGTCCGCTTTCCCACGATTTGATGGAAAAATCGGATAAATGGACATCACCACTCTTTGCACTTTTCTTTGTAATAAGCGGTGCAGAGCTTAAGCTTGATGTATTTATGGACTGGTTTATCGTGCTGATAGGCGTTGTGTATATCATCACACGTTCACTCGGTAAGTATTACGGAGCATACGCAAGTGCAAAGCTTACAAAGTGTGAACCGCAGATTTGCAAATATTTAGGTATTACACTACTTCCTCAGGCCGGTGTTGCTCTCGGTATGTGTGCAACTGCTATGCAGCTTGGGGCTGAGGGTGAGCTTATCAGAAATATTACACTCTTTGCAGTGTTGGTATATGAGCTTGTAGGTCCGCTTCTTACAAGGCGTGCTCTTATGGCAGCAGGTGAAATTCAGGCTATTCCTGAAGAGGTTAAAAACCGCCGTCAGACCAAGCTTGATATGGCTAAAAACAGGGGAAATGCCTGAAACTTTATAATGAGGAATTCTAAATGAAGAGAATGATGAAGAAATTATCGTCAATGCAGGTAATTATGATTGCTTTTTTTCTGGTAATCATAGCTGGCAGTGTTCTTTTGTCCCTGCCTGTAAGTTCAGCCGGAGACAAAGCGGTTTCATACATTGATGCACTGTTTACGGCTACCACATCTACATGTGTTACGGGATTGGTAACCTTGCCTACTGTAACAACATGGAGTTTTTTCGGGCAGCTTATTATTCTTATTCTCATTCAGATTGGCGGCATGGGTGTTATAACGGTTATTACCGGTTTGATGTTGCTTATCAACAAAAGATTTGGGATTGAAGACAGAATTCTAATTGGAGAGTCGTTTAATCTCAATTCTCTTGAGGGAATAGTAAAGCTTGTAAAAAAGGTTATAAAAGTTACAATGATTACAGAGGGTATCGGGGCGTTATTGTATATGACCGTTTTTGTGCCTGAGTTTGGTGCCAAGGGAATCTGGATATCGATTTTTACGGCTGTATCTGCATTTTGCAACGCGGGAATAGATATTATGGCAGAAAACAGTCTTTGCAATTATGCTTTAAATCCCATAGTTAACATAACAACAATGCTGTTAATTATTTTTGGCGGTATAGGCTTTATTGTGTTGCTTGACATTGGCAAAATAATTAAGAACAAACAAAGAAGACATTTAAGGTTTTTGAGCCTTCACAGTAAAATTGCCTTGTCTGTAACCTTGTTTTTGATAATTTCGGGAGCTATTTTGTTTTTGGCTTTTGAATATAACAATCCCTCAACTATCGGCGGGTATTCATTGCCCGAAAAAATTATGGTTTCACTGTTCCAGTCGGTAACGACAAGAACGGCAGGCTTTGCGACCATAGCTCAGGAGAATTTAACGGATGCGTCAGCTTTAGTATCAATGCTGCTGATGTTTGTGGGCGGGTCTCCTGCAGGTACTGCGGGCGGTATAAAGACCGTTACGCTTTACGTTCTTATAGTCAGTGCAGTCTCTGTTATAAAAAACAAGAGAACGGTAGATGTGTTTAACAGGCAAGTTTCTGCAGATGCAATCAAAAAGTCGGTGGCGGTATTTATGACTTCACTTTGCACTGTAATAGCTTCAACTTTAATGCTTCTGCTTTTCAGCGGCGGCAATTTCCTTGATGTAATATACGAAACGGTGAGTGCAACTGCAACAGTAGGCCTTACACGAAACTTTACGGGAACACTTAACTTTATCGGGAAATTAGTTATAATTTTAACAATGTATTTTGGCAGAATTGGGCCACTGTCGTTGGCGCTGGCTTTCCGCATGAGGAAGAAAAATGAGAACTTAATCACAAATCCTGTTGAAGAAATAAGTGTAGGATAAAGGAGTGTTAAATATGAGCATTAACAAAAGCTATGCTGTTTTTGGGCTTGGAAGATATGGAAGAGCAGTCGTAAGTGAACTGCTGAGTAACGGGGCTGAGGTATTGGCAGTGGACTCTAACCCCAGAGTTGTTGATGAACTGGTCGGTGAAATCCCGATTTGCAAATGTGCAGATATAACAGATTTAGGCGCAATTAAGCAGCTTGGGATATCGAATGTGGATGTTGTTATAATTTCAATGGCAAAAAATTTCGAGGCCAGCGTGATGGCGACTATGCTCTGCAAGGAAGTGGGGGTTAAAAGGGTCATTGTAAAATGCTCCAACGAATCCCATTACAAAATCTTGAAAAAAGTTGGCGCAGATGAGGTTGTTTTGCCCGAACAGGAATCGGGAATCAGGCTTGCGAAAAATATTTTAAGCTCGGGCTTTATTGATATTGCCGATATATCTGATAATATCTCGGTTTTGGAGCTGGATATAAAAACAGAATGGGTTGGAAAAACACTCAAAGAGCTTGACCTGAGAAAGAGATATAACATAAACGTAATTGCATTAAAAGAAAATGGTATTACAGATATTACGGTAAACCCTGATTTGACCTTAAGCAAGGATATGAAAATGATTGTGGTGGCAAATCAAAAGGAAATCAACCGAATTAAGTAAATTTGCGGCATTTGCGGCGGAATAGCCCGGTACTTTGATACTGACTCTATGATAGTTCGTCCGGTATTATCGCATAACCATTGAAGCTTTATTCGAATGCACACATATAAACAGATGATTTCGTATGTAACACCTGCTCTCGGTATGGAGGAAAAATTATGCTACCGTGAAGACTTGCATACAGATAAGCCTATTGGATTTTAAACTTCCGGAGGAGGTGTTATGTTTGACACCGCAAAGGCCTTGCCTAAGACTATGAAAAAATATGGAAATGACAAACGTAATCCTAGCGTAAAAATGCGCTCGGATTACGTTTATTTTTATAAAAAAACATTGACATATTTACGCTAAGGTATATAATATTATTGTAGAATATTGTGGAAATATCTGCAATAATACGAAAAAATGACAAAAGGAGTTTTGCTATGTTTTGTTCAAAATGTGGCACGAAGGTTGCTGAAGGTACAAAATTTTGCCAAAATTGTGGAACTAGCGTTTCTTCCATAGAGGAAGGCACAGTTCTGACAATGCAGGAACCGGATGCTGTTGAAAATTCGTTTCCGGCAGAGGATAACATGAGTACTATATTACTAGCAGACGATATTAATGATATAAGTCCTCGTAAAAAGAAAAAGGTTTTACTACCGGTAATTGCTGCAATAATTGTAGTTTGTGCAATTGGTTTTTTGTTTAAGGATGCTGTTTTAGCGGCATTTGCACCAAGGTTCTATGCTCAAAATGCACTTTTAAATACAATCGAAAAAATTGCAGAAGAGACAAGAACTGCCAACAAAAATATTTTTGGCTTTGATATCGACGGTGCAAAGGAGCTTTCTGCCTCTGTTAAGGCAGAGTTTGACAAGATTGGAGATTATGATCTTAACGGTCTTGGTGTAAGCTTTTCATCATCAGCATCAGACAAAAAAGAAAAACTGATGTACAGTGGCGAGCTTTTGTATGATGGCGACAGCATAATGTCTATCCTTGCAATGCTTGACAATGAAAACATATATTTTGACGTTCCCGAGCTTTTTGATGAGAGCATCAGCATGCCCTCTAAGGAATTCGGAAAAGCATGGAATGACAGTGATCTTGCTGATGAATCCGGTATTGAGTTTGATGAAGACCTTGACTTGTCTTATAAAAACCTTACAAAGAATGATGAGCTCTTCACAAAGGAAACACAAAAAGCTCTTGAGAAGAATACTATAGAATTCATCAAGACAGCAGAGATTGATATTTCAAAGGGTAATGCAAGTGTTAATGGAAAATCTGTAAATACAAGAGAAGTTACAATTACGGTGGATCCCGGGGACATTGAGGATTATCTGGTTGAGACTATAGATATTATAGAAGACGATGAAAACCTTAAGGATTCGATTTCATCCGCTGTAATTTCATCTGCTGCGGCAGATGAAATAGATGAAGTATTCTCACAGTTGCGAGACGGAATCGAGGAAGTTTGTGGGTATATTGACGATACTACTATCGTTATGGATGTTTATCGCGGAAATGTTGTGTGCTTTAGTGTTGAGACTCAGGTTGAAGAAGCAGAAATAAGAGCTGAAATTGCATTTGGCGACAGCAAAACATTGATAAATGATATAAGCGCTCTTCTCGAAATCGAGGCAGAGGGCGAGAAGCATTCAGTAGAGATTACATCTACAGGCAACCACATCGGAAAAGGCAATACATATACAGATGAGACCACTGTTGATATAAAGATTCCTTATGAAGATAGAATGTCGTTTGAACATACGTTAAATCTTGACATGAAAAAGAAGGTTTATGAACAGGAGCTTGAATTCTCTTCAGACGACGAAAGCGGAAGAATTAGCTTGGAAGGCACCTGTTCTAACAAAAAGGAATTTAAGCTTACTATAGATGAAGTTGAATTTATAGACAATGGTGATGATTACAAGATAAAGGGTAGCTTTGAGATAGCTGTTTCACCTAAGGTTAAATTTGATAAGGTTAACACAAAGGATTCTCTCAACATTCTTGAAGCTGACGAGGATGACCTTATGGACTGGGCAGAAGACGTAGAAAACAACGCTACGGACTGGGCAGAAGATAACGAAAAGCTTTACGAGTTGTTTGGATACGGCTCAAGTTATGATGATTACTACTACTATGACGATTACTACGATGATTACGACTATGACTATGACGACTATGACTATGACGACTATTATTATGATGACTATGATGATTACTACTACAATTAAAAAATAATATATTAAGAAAAGGAGAAAACTATGTTTTGTACGAATTGTGGAACAAAAAATGATGATGGTGTAAAGTTTTGCACCAACTGCGGAGCAGATCTTCAGGCAACAGAGGCGAATGCTCAGAAGGTAGAAGCTACTGAAGCGGCTCCCGAAGTTGAGGCTGTTCAAGCAGCAGTAGCTACCCAAGAGGTTGCAGAATCAGTAGAGGATTTTACGGAAACCGAGGCGGCCATAGGCAAACCTTTTATCAAAAAGATTATTGCTGCAGTAATTGCTGTTATAGTTTTGGCAGCTGTTGTAGTTGCAGGCTTTAAGATAGTAGGTATGTTTAGTGATGAGGTTGATCACAGTAAAGACCCGCTTCTTTATGTTAAGGACGGGGAAGTGAATGTTCTCCCAGAAGGCAAGAAGGAATCATACGAAATTGCAGATATTGACGACGATACGCTGGTTGCATATACATTCGACGTAACTCTTACAGACGACGGCAAGGGACTTTTCTTCCCTGATGACCTCTCAGAGAATGAGTTTGACCTTTATTACAGAAAGGTTAACGATGTAAAAGGTAAGGACGGCAAAGGTCAGAAAGTAGCTAAGGATGTAACAAGCTATGAAGTGGTTCCCGGTAAAAAGGATATCGTGTACACCAGTGACGACAAGCTTTACTACTGTAACCTTAAAGATGACAGAGTAATTGATAAGGATGTAACATATTTCTATATTACAGAAGACGGCAAAAAGGTTTGCTATTGGGATGATGACGAGAACTTCTACATTTGTGGATTAGGGAAGAATGACAAGCCCGAAAAGATAGACTCCGATATTGAACTTGTTTCATCACCGTACACAGATTATGAGAAATTCTACTACATAAAGGATGAAAAGCTCTACGAAAAAGAGCTTGGCAAATCCAAGAAGAAACTGGCTTCAGATGTGTGCGATGCATTTGTTCTTGACGGAAAAGTGTTTGTTGAAAAAGTGGAAACTAAGGAGCTCAAGTTTAAAGACCTTATGATTGACGACCTTGACTCTGAAGACGCTCCGATAGATCCCGATACTATCGAAAGTCCCAATTATGACGATTACGATGACTATGATGCTTATTGGGATGCTTATGACGCTTACTGGGAAGAGTACGAGGAAGCTTACGAAAAGTGGAATATGTACGAAAATGTTGAAGAAATCAAGGAATATTTTGACGAAAACCCCATAGAAAAGACGACCTTCTCTATTTATGAGTTGAAGGGGGAAAAGCTCAATCTGATCGATGAAGGTATTGCAGAGTTTGAATCAAACTATGATCAAATCAGAACCTACTATAAAGCCTCAAAAGAAAAAGATTTCAAGAAGATAAAGCTCAGTGAGGTTACAGGTCAGTACGATGCCGAGAATAAGATTTACGAGGCAATGTATGAAAAAGACCCCGAATACACACTTTGTGTATTAACTGCGTCAGGAAAGAGCTTTGTAGGATTTGAGGTTGAAGGTCGAATCAGCGACATGCATATCACAGAAGACGGAAAAACCATGTATGTTCTTGATAAGAAGGAAGGAAAAGAAGAGGGCGAACTTGTACAGTATAAGATTGGCTCTTCTAAGCTTTCGGGTAAGAAGGTCATTTCTGAAGACGTTTCATCCTTCGATGTTTGCGATGACAACGCGTTCATTGTATATGACAAGGACGACGAGGCTACCTTCATTAAAAATAGCAAGAAAACTTCTCTTGGCGAAAATATATATTCTTATAATTATATTGATGGTGTGCTTTACTATTTGAGCGACTACGATGATTACTCAGGTGAACTTTGCGTTTGTGAAAGTGGAAAGACTAAGACAATCGTTGACGATGTAGCACAATTCAATGTATTCAGTAGTAAGAGAATTGCGTACATTTCTGATTATGATACAGAAGACAGATACGGCGAACTTTACATCTGTAACAAGAAGGGCAAAGGCAAGCTTGTTGACGAAGAAGTTTCAGCTATATTAGCTTGGAATTAGTAATTATCATAAGCGGAGAGGAGCTTTTATAGGATGGCAGATTTTTTTGATAAAGTTATTGACGGAGTAAACAAGGGTGTTGCTACCGTAAGCACAGGGTCAAAAACAATTCTTGAAAAAACAAAGATAAACAGTGTTATTAAAACCCTCGCTGACGAGAAAAAACAGCTATTGGAGATTCTCGGAAACAAGGTGTATACATACTCGTTATCTGAGGGTAAGGATGTTCCCTATGCTGAAATCGAGTCAATATGTGCACAGATTACTTTGAGGGTCTCTCAGATAGAAGAACAGCAGGCAAAGATAAGTATGCTCGATGATGAAATGCACAAAATAACAGGTGCGTCAAGTATCTCAACAAGTATTTGCTCATGCGGTCATGTTAATGCAAATAATGCAAAATTCTGTGCATTGTGCGGCAAAAAATTATCATAAAGAAAACCTCGTCTTGCAATGATGTGAGACGGGGTTTTTTTATGAATCGCAAATCTGTACTTGAAAAAGAGCTTATGTTTTGGTAAAATTAATGTATAAAATTGACAGATATGTTTAAAAAACATATCGAAAACTGAAGAAAAGGAGAAAATTATGAGAAAGAAACTTCAGGACAAAATGTTTGAATTGACCTACATTTTTGAGCTTTTTACATCCCTGATAGTTGGCATTGCCATTATTATTTTTTCAGTGCGTATGTTTGCCGATATATTTGATAAATCTGCCTATATTGAGGGCGTAGGCTCACTCGTAAAAATTTTAGATGATGCGATTATCCTTGCAATCGGGGCTGAGTTTATAAAAATGCTTTGCAAGCACACTCCCGAAACAGTAATCGAGGTAATTGCCTTTGCACTTGCACGTCAGTTGATTGTGGGACATGCTAAGCCACTTGAAAATTTTATTACTGTGCTTGCTATTGCGGTGCTCTTCGCAGTCAGAAGATTTTTACTCAAGAAATACGATATGGTAGAAACGCCCGAGGGGCTTATTGAAAATGACGGCAAATCAAACAGCGAAAAACAGGAAGAAAGAGAGCTTGTTCTAAGTAAATAAAAAGTTTTTAATTGACGCTACACAGAGGTTTGTATTATAATAATATTGATAATATATTGCAAAATAGCATGAGGTGAAATAATGAAAAAGACTGAGCTTTTAAAGCAAATCGGCTCCGTTGAACAAATCGGAGGAATTAAAGATTTTACTTATAACGACGGCAAAAGGAAAGGCGTTCGTGCGATTGAGATAAATACGGGCAGTGTCTGCTTTACTGTGCTTCCCGACAGATGTATGGATGTTGCACAGGCTTTCTTTAAAGGACGTGCAGTCAGCTGGATATCAAGAACGGGTATCACCTCGCCCTCTTTTTACGAGAAAGACGGCTTAAACTTTTTAAGAGGTTTTTATGGAGGTCTTATAACAACCTGCGGTCTAAAAAATATTGGCGGACCGTATAAAGACCAGGGTCTGCACGGAAGAATTGCCAACACTCCTGCCGAAAACGTGTGCGTATCAGCCGAGTGGGTTGGCGACGACTATGTTATGAGCGTTTCCGGTCAGATGCGTGAAAGCAGTGTTTTCGGTGAAAATCTTCTTCTCAAAAGAACAATCACTGCAAAGCTTTTTGATGACGAATTTACAGTTACCGACACGATAGTAAACGAGGGGTTTAAAGACGAGGATATCGCACTTTGCTACCACTGCAATTTTGGTTACCCGCTCGTAAGAGACGGAGCAAAGATAGTAAATGTTCAGCCGGAGATTGCAGATATACACGCACCTATGCATGGGAAAGAGGAGGAGTGCATCGGAGTTGAGCATACGGGTGATATTGCCTCTGCAGGTATTGAAAATGGTGAAATGGGGGCATATATTACATATAAGAGAGATAACCTTCCTAAGTTCCTTGTATGGAAAATGCTTGGTGAAGGCGATTATGTTGTAGGTCTTGAGCCGAGGACATCAAACTGGGGCGGTGCTAACGTAGATAAAAACGGAGAATATGTAAAACTGAAGCCATTTGAGGAATACACAACAAATCTTAAGTTTAGCTTTAAGGACTTAAAATAGGGAGAATATATATGCGTAAGACAAAAATTGTATGCACAATAGGACCTGCGAGTGAATCTAAGGAGGTTCTTGAGGGCTTGTGCAAAGCAGGAATGAATGTTGCCAGACTTAACTTTTCTCATGGAACGCACAGTGAACACAAAAAGAGATTAGATGCAATAAAAGAGGTAAGGCAGGAGCTTAATGTTCCTATTGCCATAATGCTCGATACCAAGGGTCCTGAGTACAGAATAAAGACGTTTAAAAACGGAAAGGTACAGCTTTCTGAGGGCGATAAATTTGTTTTCACAACAGAAGATATAATTGGTGATGAAACAATCGTTTCTGTAAGCTATTGCGGTCTTCCCGAAGAGCTTAGTGTAGGCGATACTATTTTACTCAACAACGGAATATTATCATTCCTTGTTGAAAAGATTGAGGGGAAGAATATCTATTGCAAGGTGGTTTACGGAGGCGAGCTTTCTGACAGAAAGAGTATGAGCTTTCCAGGAAAGGTTATGAAGCAGAAATATCTTTCCGAGCAGGACAAAAAGGATATTTTGTTCGGCGTGGAAAACGATGTTGACTACATCGCCTGCTCGTTTGTTTCAAACAAGCAGGACCTTATAGATGTTCACGAATATTTAAAAGAAATAAATGCAGAGAAAATTGAGCTAATTGCAAAAATCGAAAATCAGTCGGGCTTTGACAATATTACTGAAATTTGTGAGTATTGCGACGGTATAATGATTGCCAGGGGAGATATGGGTGTTGAGGTTCCCTTTGAACAGCTTCCGGCAATTCAAAAAAAACTTATTACCAAATGCAGAATGCTTGGGAAAAGGGTAATCACTGCAACGGAAATGCTTGAAACAATGATTTACAATCCAAGACCTACAAGAGCCGAGATATCTGACGTTGCGAACGCCGTATACGATGGAACAAGCGCAATTATGCTATCGGGCGAAACTGCGGCGGGAAAATTCCCCGTTCAGGCAGTTGAGGTAATGGCAAAAATAGCGGAAACAACGGAAAGCAATATCAAATACAACAAGAGATTACATAATTTTGATTTTACAATCAAAAACTCTGTCGATGCAATATCTCATTCTACCTGCACAATGGCAATTGAACTTGATGCAAAGGCAATTGTAGCGTGCTCTCTTTCAGGTATGACGGCGAGGATGGTTTCGAGATTTCGTTCGCCTATACCGATTATTGGACTTACAACAAACGAAAATACATGGAGAAAGCTATCTATGTCGTGGGGAGTTATCCCGAAGATGTGTGAGCAGTTTACATCGACTGATGTACTTTTCTACACAGCGAAGAAAATAGCAAAGGAAACACTTTCTCTTGAAAAAGGGGACAAGATAGTTATAATTGGCGGCGATACAAGCGGTCAGTCAGGAAATACAAATTTGATTAAAGTAGAGGAAATGTAGGAAAAGGAGGCTTTTATGAATTACACTTTTGCAGTTATCGATTTGGGGTCAAACTCTGCTCGAATGAGCATCAGCAAAATTGACGAAAACCAAAAACTGACGGTTATAAAAAAACTGCGTGAAACCGTGCGTCTGAGCGAGGGAATGGGTCAGGATAATTTCCTTAAGGAAGAGGCAATGGTGCGTGTCATAGAAGCACTCAAAAATTTTTGCAATATTGCAAAGGAGCATAGGTGCATTTCTATTGCGGCAGTTGCAACTGCGGCTGTCAGAAATGCAGCTAACAAGGAAATGTTTTTATCCCGTGTGGAAGAAGCAACCGGTATAAAGCTTGAGGTTATATCAGGCGAGGACGAGGCATACTATAGCTATCTTGCGGTCAGCGAAACTGTTGGGATAAATGACGGTGTAATCTTTGATACAGGCGGCGGAAGCACCGAGATAACGCTTGTAAGGGATGGAAAGGTAAAGCATAGCATAAGCCTTCCTCTCGGTGCGGTTGTTCTTACTGAAAGAATGGCGCACTCCAACCAGATGCAGCTTTACAGATATGTTGCATCGCACATAGGAGCAATAAGCTGGCTTGACGAGTGTGAAAGCCTTGAGCTCTATGGCATTGGCGGAAGCGTAAGAACACTTGCAATGATAAATAAGGGAAGACTTCTTACAACGGACGAAACTGATAATATGAACATTCCGTATTCTTCCGTTGCAAAAATCTATCAAAAAATATTTAACACCAAGCCTGAAAAACGCCGTGATATAAAGGGTATGGATGTATCGCGTGCAGATATAATCTTAGCCGGACTTACACCTATGAAGGTGCTTATGGATATGACGGGAAGTAAAAATCTTACTGTCTGCGGTGCAGGAGTCAAAGAGGGCGTGCTGTTTCGGATGAAAAATGAAGTAGTTGAGAAATGCAGGGAGCAAAACGGGAAATGAGTGTAAACATTGTATTGGTAGAGCCTGAAATCCCGCAAAACACGGGAAATATAGTCAGGACCTGTGCCGCAACGTGTACAAAGCTGCATATTATAGAGCCTATGGGGTTTACGGTTGATGATAAAAAGCTTAAACGTGCAGGTCTTGATTACTGGCACTTTATGAATATTAAATACTATAAAAATCTTGAAGATTTTTTCGAAAAAACAAAAGGAGGCAGGTATTTTTACCTCAGCTCAAAGGCACCGACATCCTATGCCGACGTGCATTTTAAGGACGAAGACTACCTTCTTTTCGGCAAGGAAACAAGAGGTCTTCCTGAAAAACTTCTTATAGACAACCCTGAAAGGTGCGTAAGGATACCAATGATAAGCGAGGCGAGATGCCTTAATCTCTCGAACTCTGTTGCGATTGTTGTATACGAGGCACTGAGGCAAAACGGGTTTAAAAGTCTCACCCAGGAGTCAGATTATCTTTACGGAGTGATTGACTGATGATTAAAAAGGTAGTTTCTCTTATTCTTATTATATTAATAGCAGTGGCATCGTTTTTTGTTTACAAGGGCTGGGAGAAATATGACTCTGCACTCAGTAAAATACCTCTTGAGGAAAAGGTTGAATCTGTCAGGGAAAGCGAGGACTTTACATCCATTGATGATGTTAGCGAAACCTTTTTGCAGGCAATTACCTCAGTAGAGGACAGACGATTTTATCACCACAAGGGTGTGGATGCCATTGGGCTGACAAGGGCAATAGTGAATGATATAAAAAATCGTAAGCTGGCTGAGGGCGGAAGCACAATTACACAGCAGCTTGCAAAAAACCTTTATTTTATGGGAGAAGAATCAATTGAAAGAAAAATTGCCGAAATGTTTACGGCAATAGAAATAGAAAAGAATTATACAAAGGATGAAATCCTTGAGCTTTACATAAATGTTATTTATTACGGCAGCGGATATTATAACATTTACGATGCATCTGTGGGATATTTCGGAAAAGAGCCGACGGATTTAACTGATTTTGAAGCTACGCTTTTAGCAGGGGTGCCAAATGCACCGTCAAAATATTCGCCAAAGGTAAACCCAGATCTTTCCTACAAGCGTCAGGAAAAGGTGCTTGACGCAATGGTTGAAAACGGTCATATTACCAAGGAGGAAAGTAAAGAGCTGATATCACAGCAAAAATAAAAAAGGGCGGTGCAAGCTATTGAAAAGGGTCTTGAGTATTTTAATAATTTTATGTATGTGCGTTATTTTCTTTTTCTCTCATCAAAAGGCTGATGATTCAAGAGAAACAAGCTCAAAGGTAGTTATAAAAATTGTTGAAATACTCGACGTCGATGACAGTCTTACTAAAACTGAGACGCTTTCTCTTGCAGATAGATTGCATCGAATTGCCCGTAAGGTAGCTCATTTTACTATCTATGCAGTACTTGGATTTTTGTTTGCACTGCTTTTTAAAGAATATAATTATCGTTTCAAGCATATATTTATTCGGGCGGTAGTATTTTCATTTTTGTACGCCTGCACCGATGAGTTTCACCAGTTGTTTATAAGCGGACGTTCATGCGAACTAAGAGATGTAGCAATAGATTCTCTTGGAGCCGCTTTCGGTGCATCGGTTGCACTTATTTTAATTATTTTAATCACAATGAAAGGAAAAAGAAAAAATGAAGTTTATGAATGAGTATGAAAAGTGGCTGAGCTTTGATAAGCTCGATAAAGAACTAAAGGACGAGCTTGCCAATATAAAAAATAACAGTACCGAAATCGAGGACAGGTTTCATAAGTCGCTTGAATTCGGTACGGCGGGTCTTCGCGGTATATTGGGCGCAGGAACAAACAGAATGAATGTCTATACTGTTCGTCAGGCTACGCAGGGACTTTGCGAGTATATAAAGAAGTCAGGCAAAATGGGAAGTGTTGTAATTGCGTATGACTCAAGAAACTTCAGCCGTGAATTTTCTCTCGAGTCTGCAAAGGTGCTTTGTGCAAATGGAATTAAAACATATCTTTTCGATTCATTGCGCCCGACTCCCGAGCTTAGCTTTGCGGTTCTTGAGCTTGGATGCATTGCTGGTATTGTGGTAACTGCAAGCCATAACCCTGCTCAGTATAACGGCTACAAGGTTTACGGAGAAGATGGCGGTCAGCTATCACCTGAGGCAGCTGATGTAGTTACAGAAGAAATTCAAAAAATTGACATTCTCACAGGACCTAAGATTATGGGTGAAAAAGAGGCTCTTGACGCTGGACTCCTCGAATATATTGGAGAGGATATAGACAAAAAGTATCTTGCACGTGTATACGAGCAGCGTGTTAACGAGAACGCAATCAGGGACGTTGCAGACTCTTTCAGCGTGGTTTACACACCTTTCCACGGCAGCGGTAATTTACTTGTGCGTGAAGTCCTTCGTATGTCAGGGCTTAAAAATCTTTTGGTTGTAAAAGAGCAGGAGCTTCCCGACGGTGATTTCCCAACAGTTAAAAGCCCGAACCCTGAGGATAAGGAGGGCTTTGCACTTGCAATTGAGCTTGCAAAGAAGAACAATACTGACCTTATTATTGGAACAGACCCCGATAGCGACCGTGTCGGCATCGTGGTAAGAAACAGTGAGGGCGAATATGTAACCTTTACGGGTAATCAGGTGGGAGCACTGCTTGTTGACTATATTCTTTCGCAGTACAAGGAAACAAACACAATGCCTCCAAACCCCGTTGTTATAAGGTCGGTTGTTTCTACAGATATGGTATGCGCAATTACTAAGTTCTACGGTGTCGAGCTTGTTGATGTGCTTACGGGCTTTAAGTTTATAGGCGAAAAAATTAATCAGTATAATGAGGATAAATCACATAGCTTTGTGTTTGGCTTTGAGGAAAGCTACGGATACTTAAAGGGTACCTACGCTCACGATAAGGATGCAGTAGTTGCATCGATGCTTATTGTTGAAATGGCGGCATGGTATAAAAAACAGGGAAAAACACTTTTTGATGCAATGCAGGCGCTTTACGAAAAGTACGCTATGTATTGTGAGGGCGTTGTAAACATTGTCGAGAGTGGTCTTGACGGACCCGAAAAGATTGCTGGAATGATACAGAAAGTCCGCACAGATTGCCCAAGAGAAATTGGCGGTGTAAAGATTGATGCTCTTCGTGATTATGTAACAGGCGAGGTAACCTATTTTGATGGCGGAAAGGGAAGCACAAATCTTCCCAAGAGCAATATGCTTTATCTTGAACTTGACGGCTCAAAGGGTTGGATAGCAATTCGCCCGAGCGGTACAGAGCCTAAGCTTAAGCTTTACTTTGGCTACTGCGATAAGGATGCTCAAAAAGCACAGAAAACACTTGAGATGCTTAAAGATACATTTGCAAAACTTATCACAAACTAAAAGAAGCGTGCCGCTTCACCCATTTCGCGCACTAACTGAATTTAAAATCAGGAATTTCCGCTCGCAATAAAACATCTAATTTTCTATATTGTAAATTAAAAGAAGGGGTTTAACCCCTTCTTTTAATTTGTAATGTCGTCAGTACACATATCTGCAATCTCACGTGCATATTCCTCGGAAAAGGAATGTGCAATTATCCTTATTGTGTTTTGTACATTGCTCGGCACTATAAGTGCCCATCCGTTTTTAAAGTTGAGCTTAAGGGCATGCTCTAAGTCAAATGCTTCTTTCTTGTGGCGAAGAGCCACTTTTTTTATTGTATCGGTCTGCTCTTTAGAAGGGCAGTCAACTAAATTGTCTTCAACGCAATAGGAGGGGATTTCCTCCAGCAAAGCGCTAAGGGTAATATGCGAAGAAGAAAGAAAATCAATAAGCATTACAAGAGCACCTATAGCATCAAATCTGTATACGAACTGCTGAGTGTACATCTTTTCTCGCCGCCCTGAAAGCAGGTTCATAATAGCGGGTGGACTCATTTTTGTGCGGACAACGGTTGCTCCGTACTTTTCTGCAAGTAGTTCTACACCTTCAGGAGTGGAAATTGGTGTGTATATAGTTGCTGACGGATAACTTTTCATTATTATCAGGGCAGTCAATACATCATAATCAAAATCACTTAAAATTCGTGTTTCATTATTAACCAAAATAATTTTTTCACATTTAGGGTCAATCATTCCTCCAAAGTCATAGGCACCTTTTTGAACTTCGCTTGCAAATTCAAAAGCGGATGAAGTGTTTGTAAAGTCGAAGCTGCAGTTAAGGTCGCTTGACGCACCCTGAAGTAGCTTTTTTGCCCATTCTGATTGACAGTTTATAAGAATTTTCATACTCACGTCGGCTTTTTTAACTGAATTTATCAGGCTACGGAGATAATACAACTTATATTCAAGAAGATAGCTTATATCCTTGATTCCCTGCGGTGAAATGCGCTTTACCTCACCCGAATTTACTATGCCCTCAAGATGAAAAAGCGTGTCGTCATCAATGTTGGCACCGCTTGAATTTATAATATCAATGCAGGCGTAAAGCTCATCGTTTTTTTCGTATGTGCTGATGGAAATACCGCCGTCAAGCTTGTAGAAATATATTCCGCTTCTCGTTATGGGGAGAGGTTGTTCGCCAAAGTCAAAGGTTTCTGCACCAAAAGATTGTGCACCTGATATTAGTGCATTTTTAATCATATTACTTCCATAACCGCTGGTCCCGGAAATGCCGATTTTATTGCCCAGCACACTTGCGCACGCACAGCCGAGAAGTGATGCGAATTCGGGAGTAATTTCATTATTTATGCGACCTGAAACACATCCGTCAAAGAACATTGAACGGGGAGTCAGGTTTTCCCATACGATGTTTGAAGATATTATGCTGTCGTCTTCAATAAATTTTTCGGGCCACACCCGTACAGACGGACGGAGAATGCACCTGTTTCCAAGCTTTGTGCCTCCACCTATAACTGATGACTCATACATTGCACTTTGTACTCCAAGCTCGCTTTTTTCGCACAAAATCCCTGCGCGGACAGAGCTTCCCTCACATACCAGAGCGTTATCCATAACGATACTTCGCTTTATACTCGCAAAGGAGTTAATTGTACAATCCTTGCCGATGCTTGAGTGATCTTCAATTCTTACTCCTCTGTTTATGACTGTGCCCGGTCCAATATAAACGGGAGGTACTATAATTGCACCCCGTGCAATAGTTGCGTCCTTGTCTATCCAAACCCCGTTTTCTTTTTCGTCGCATGGAAAGGGAAGATTTATTTTCTTATCAAGGAAATCTCTTGTAACGCGAAAGTAAACTTCACTGTCGCATATATCCTGAATATATTCCTTTGATGTGTAGGAAACAATTTTTTCTCCCGATTCGGTGAGTGCCTGAGCTATGCTGCATAAACTGCTGTGGCTGCTCAAATCAGTTTTTGAGCTTACAAGCATAATTCCCATAAAACACGAGCGTGTCATACAAAATGCGGGGTAGGTTGCTCTGTTATATTCACAGATGTATTTATTGTCATCTAAAGATACAACGCCATACTCAAGAAAATCAGCGTTTGTACGTGTTACAAATGTTGCTGCGGCATTATTTTTTATGTGATGTTCAATAAGCTTTTCAAGGTTAATATCGGTCAGTATGCTTCCGCTTATAATAAGTGTATCATCAGAGCTTATCAGACTTGCAATTTCTTCTCTTTTCGGAAAGGATATTTTGACCTGCCCGATATTATTTTTCAGAAAGTGATTTTTTACCGTTTCAGGCAAATAGTCCGAAACAATTGATATATCGGAAATGTTATGCCGCCGAAGTAGCCTTACGGTATGCTCGCAAACAGGTCTTCCCAAAACGGGTAGCATTGTTTTTGGTATAGTGCAGGTGATAGGGCGGAGACGGTTACCCTCGCTGTCGTTAATAATTAAAGCCTTCAATTAAAACACTCCTTAAACCTTATTGGGCTTGATACCCATGGGCTTATAAAATATTTCTTAAACTTAATTCAAATTTTTCCTCAAGCTCCTGATAGATGTCTGTCAGCTCACCGATTTCTGCATATGCATCGAGCACACCTCGTTCATTTAGATATGCTTCAAGGCGTGAATTGTGTTTGGTTATAGAATCTAATTCATCGTGCGAAATTATAAGAGAGAGAAGTTTTTTGTTTTTCTTCCAGTGGTTTTCATAAATTTCGTATTTACCTTTTGCTTCATTATAGCTCTGCTTTTCAAGACTCAGCGAAATTGACTCAAGCTCTTTTACAGAATTTTTATTGATGCTTTTTATTTTTCTGTTTTGTAAAAATCCACCCGATACTGCCACTGCTAAAATAATCAGGATTATACTAATGCTTCTTTTCATCAATTATTCCTCAACTGAACAAAAATTTCTTTTTTATCGTTTACGCTCATAAAAAACACGTCTTCGATATTTTTTATATTATTCTCCGAAAGTTTTTTTTCTATCCAAGCCTTTGTTACGCCGGCATAGCTAAGATTTTCCTTTCTGAGATTTCCGTCAGCAATGACAATGAAGGGAACCTGCGTTTGACTTGCGTTAATGTTTAAGTCCCCGCAAGAGACGGGGCGGACACTTTCCTTTGGGATAATTGACATTTGCCCATTCGTTTCGATAAGGGCGGTTTCAATTTGGGTAATATCTGGGTAGCCTGCAATACGTGATTGTTCGACAATATCGTCAATGCAAATTCTAAGCTCTGTCATTTTATCCTTTAAAAGCTTCCCGTTTTTGATGATCAGTGTGGGCCTGCCCGTTATGATAGCACGCAGTTTTTCGCTTTTTAAAACAGCAAGCGAGAAAAAAAGCTCAACCAAAACAAGCGAGAAAATCGGCACAATTCCGTCGAGCAGTGGTATACTTCTCGATTGCATCGGTACAGATGCCAAATCTGAAATCATAATAGCGACAACAAGCTCTGATGGCTGAAGCTCGCCAAGCTGACGCTTTCCCATAATGCGAAGTGCAAGCACAACGCAAAAATAAAGAATAATTGTTCTTATAAACGAAATTACCATATGATGCACTCCTTTGAAATTATTATCTCTACATAAAAAAAAGAAATTCTCATTTTGAGAATTTCTTTTTAACCGTATAGAAAATTTTGCTTCGAACGGCTGACCCTGTCAGCCGTTTTAGCTGATGTCTGTTAATTCAATATATTGTCTGCCGTTTTGTGCTATATGGTCTTTTCTGCCCTGAAGATTATCGCCAAGAAGTAAGTCAAACACTTCGGCAGTTTTTTCTGCCTCCTCAGGCATTACCTTAATAAGTCTGCGTGTTTCAGGGTTCATTGTGGTTTGCCACATCATATCAGGCTGGTTTTCACCAAGACCTTTACTTCTTTGGATTGTTACTCCTCTTTCGGGAAGCTCAGCAAGAATTTCAAGCTTTTCCTTTTCCGTATAGGCAAAGTAGGAAGTGTCCTTGTGCGTTATTTCAAAAAGCGGTGATTCTGCGATAAACACCTTGCCCTCTTCTATAAGAGAGGGGACAAGACGATAAAGCATTGTAAGAATAAGCGTTCTTATCTGGAAACCGTCAACGTCGGCATCGGTACAGATGATAATTTTATTCCAGCGAAGATTGTTCATATCAAACGATGCCATATCCTTGTTGTGCTTTGTCTTGATTTCAACACCGCAGCCCATAACTTTTATAAGGTCTGTGATTATTTCACTTTTGAAAATCTTTTCGTAGTCCGCTTTAAGACAGTTAAGAATTTTACCCCTTACGGGAATAATCGCCTGAAAATTTGCATCTCGTCCAAGCTTACAAGCACCGAGAGCACTGTCGCCCTCAACTATATAAAGCTCACGCTCGGAAACATCCTTGCTTCTGCAGTCAACAAATTTTTGAACTCTGTTGGTAACATCAAGGCTTCCCATAAGCTTTTTCTTAAGGTTTGTTCTTGTTTTTTCTGCCGTTTCACGACTGCGCTTGTTAAGGAGTATCTGATTGCAGATTTTTTCCGCCTCAGGTCTGTTTTCTATGAAGAAAACTTCTATGTTCTTACGGAGGAAATCTGTTGTAGCCTCCTGAATAAATTTATTTGTGATGCTTTTTTTAGTCTGGTTTTCGTAGCTTACAACGGTAGAGAAGCAGTTTGTTATAAGTATAAGACTGTCGGAAATATCGTTAAAGGTTATTTTTGATTCATTCTTTGTGTATTTGTTGTTTTGCTTTAAGTAGCTGTCTACTGCACTTACAAAAGCACTTCTTGCTGCTTTGTCGGGGGCACCGCCGTGTTCAAGGTAGCTTGAGTTATGGTAATACTCAATGCACTGAACACTGTTTGAAAATGCAAACGCCGCACTGAGCTTAACCTTGTAGTCCTTCATATCTTCGCGGTCTCGGCCTGTGCGCTCACCCTCGAAAAAGGCGGTCTGGCAAAGCCTTTTCTCATCATCGGGGCACATTTCGTTGATATAGTCAACGATGCCGTTATCATAGCGAAATTCCTGCTTTACAATCTCACCGTCGTCCTTGTGATAGTTAAGCTTAAAGGTAATCCCCGCATTTACCACCGCCTGACGCTTTAACACGTCCGTAAAATATTCAAGCGGAATATTTATGTCTGTAAAAACATCAAGGTCAGGACGCCACTTTATTACAGTTCCCGTTGAACGATACCTTTTTTCTTCCTTAAAGAGACCGCCAACGTTTTCACCCTTTTCAAAGTAGAGTTTATTTTCGTACCCATCACGGCAAACAGTAACATCCATATATTGCGCACTGTACTGAGTTGCACAAAGACCAAGACCGTTAAGTCCGAGTGAGTAGAGGTAGTTTTCGCCCTCGCCCTTGTCGTACTTACCGCCTGCATAAAGCTCGCAGAAAACAAGCTCCCAGTTGTATTTTTCTTCCTTTGGATTCCAGTCAAGCGGAATGCCACGCCCGCTGTCCTTAACCTCTATGGAAAGGTCTTGGTAGCGTGTTATTTCGATAACACTGCCGTAGCCCTCTTTAGCCTCGTCTATAGAGTTCGAGATAATCTCAAAGACGCTGTGCTCGCATCCCTCAAGTCCGTCAGAACCGAATATAACACCCGGTCTTTTACGGACACGGTCGGCACCCTTGAGCGCCGTAATACTGTCATTACCGTATTTGTTCTTTGCCATTATGGCATCCTCCGTTTATTATTTGTTTTGTATTTCTGCCGCTTTCACTGTGTTTTTCATAAGCATGGCAATAGTCATCGGGCCAACACCGCCGGGAACGGGTGTTATTGCCGATGCAACGTTTTTAACTTCATCAAAATCCACATCACCGCAAAGCTTACCGTTTTCATCACGGTCCATACCTACGTCGATTACGATTGCGCCCTCTTTAACCATATCTGCAGTTATAAATTTGGGCTTGCCTACTGCTGCAACGAGTATATCTGCACGGCGGCAAACTTCCTTAAGATTTTTTGTGCGGCTGTGGCAGATTGTAACTGTACCATTTTCGTGAAGAAGAAGCATTGCCTGAGGCTTGCCCACGATATTGCTTCTGCCCACAACAACACATTCTTTGCCGCTTACTTCTATGCCTGTAAGACGGATAAGCTCCATAACACCAGCAGGTGTGCAGGGAAGAAAGTCGAAATTGCCAATCATTATTTTACCCACGTTTACGGGGTGGAATGCGTCAACATCCTTTTCGGGAGAGATTGAAAGCAGTACTTTTTCCGCATCAATCCCATCGGGAAGAGGAAGCTGTACCAAAATTCCGTTAATCTCTTTTTTGTGATTAAGCGTATCAATAAGCTCAAGAAGCTCCTCCTCAGTTGTGTTTTTATCAAGAGCGTATTCCTCGGAATATATTCCGCATGCCTCGCATGCCTTCTTTTTATTGTTAACATAAATTCTGCTTGCACTGTCGTCGCCTACGATAATAACCGCAAGTCCAACATTAATGCCTTTTTGACGAAGTGCCTCTGTTTCCTTTGCGAGATTCTCCTTTATTTGTGCGGAAAGTGTTTTTCCGTCGAGTATTTGTGCTGCCATTTAAATTTCTCCTTTCAGGTTTTATCAAACAGTCATGACCAAAGCCGATTAAATCAGTTCGCCCTGCCTTTTCAAGTGCTTCTTTTACAAGTGAGTAGTTTTCCTTTCTGCTTGATTGAAGCAGCGCACGCTGCATTGCCTTTTCGTGCGGGTCGCGCGGAACATACACACTTTTCATTGTGCGGGGGTCAAGCCCCGTATAAAACATTGCCGTTGAGAGCGTTCCGGGAGTGGGGTAGAAGTCCTGCACCTGCTCGGGACGAATTTTGTTACGCTTTAAGTAAAGCGCAAGCTTGATTGCATCGCCAAGTGTGCTTCCCGGATGGCTTGACATAAGATATGGAACAAGGTATTGCTCTTTTCCTATCTCTTTATTTATTTTATAAAATTTATCGCAAAACTTTTCGTATTGCTTAAGACCGGGTTTACCCATATACTTTAAAACATTGTCCGAGATATGCTCTGGTGCAACCTTAAGCTGACCGCTTACGTGATGCTCACAAAGCTCACGGAAAAAGGTATCGTCCTTATCACTTATAAGGTAATCGTAGCGGATACCGCTTCGCACGAACACCTTTTTAACCTTGGGGATATTTCTGAGCTTTCTCAAAAGCGAAAGATAGTCGCTGTGGTCAACCTTAGCATTCGGGCATACAAACGGGTAGAGACACTGCCTGTCGCGGCACGTTCCCGCCTTAAGCTGCTTTTCGCATGCAGGTGCACGGAAGTTTGCCGTCGGCCCGCCTACATCGTGAATGTAGCCCTTAAAATCACTGTCCCATACAAGCTTTTCTGCCTCAGCAAGAATTGATGCGTGGCTTCGTGATTGAACAACCCTGCCCTGATGAAATGTCAGTGCACAAAATGAGCAACTGCCAAAACAACCTCGCGAAGATGTGATTGAAAACTTTACCTCTTCAAGTGCCGGTACACCGCCTTGCTTTTCATAAACGGGGTGATATGTGCGTGTGTAATTAAGTGCGTAAATCCTGTCCATTTCCTTTTGGGAAAGCGGGGGAGATTGCGGAAGCTGAATAACATATTTATCACCGTGGCGCTGTGCAATTGTCTTTCCTCGAACACTGTCTTGTTCGTAGTACTCTACTGCGGCTGCTTCGGCATATTTCTTTTTGTCGGTGCTTACCTTTTCAAAGGGAGGAATTTCAATTGCCTTTTTCGGAACACTGTCCGAAATATAGCAAGTTCCTCTGATATTTGTTATGCGGTTTACGGGAATGCCCTCAGAGAGCTTGTCTGCAATTTCTACGATGGAGCGTTCTCCCATACCAAAGCTTAAAAGGTCTGCGCCCGAGTCAACTAAAATGCTTTTACGCACTTTGTCCTGCCAATAATCGTAATGGGCAAAACGCCTGAGGCTTGCCTCCGTTCCGCCGATGATTATTGGAATATTGCCAAATGCCCTGCGTGCCATATTTGAATAAACGATAACGCAGCGGTCAGGCTTTTTCGTTTCTCCGCCACCGGGAGTATAAACATCACTATGACGTTTTTTCTTTGCGGCAGTGTAGTGGTTAACCATCGAATCTATAACACCGCCGGATATTAAAACGCCAAGCTTTGGTTTTCCATAGCGTGTGAGTGCATTTTCGTCATTTATGTCAGGCTGGGCGCATATACAAACACGGTAACCGTGAGATTCAAGCACCCTTGAAATAATGGCAGTGCCAAACGACGGATGATCAACATAAGCATCGCCCGATATATATAAAAAGTCGTAGGATTGCCACCCGAGAGCAGTCATATCCTCTTTAGATATTGGCAAAAAATCACTGTTCATAGTTCTAACTCCTCGAATATATCTATTATAATATATTATAAGCTTTTTTTCAAGCATAAATATTTAATGAAAGACCAAATAAGACAAAGAATGACAAAGCCTTTCATTGAATAGAAATGGAAAATAGTGTAAAATATCTAAGATGCATTATAATCAGGAGGGAATTAAATGGCAGAGCCTACATACTTAATAACAAATGAAACTGAAAACGAGCTTGGCGACAGAGTAGTATTATATTACTATGTTATAGAGTCAAAGCCGAAGCAAAATGAATTTAACTCCAAAACCTACGGAATAGGAATAGATATGTACACGCAGCTTCCCGGTCAGAGAACACTTAAAGAGAAAAAATATATTGAAGATGTTTTTACTAATGAGAAGGACGCAAAGAAAATGACAGATATACTTTGCAGGGGGTGTGTAACGCCTGTTACGCTCAAAGATGTGTTGTATGACAGACTATCTCAGGCAGCAATTTGAAAATATTTTAAAAAATTTGAAAATAATGCTTGCAATTGATGGTTTTTTGTGATAAAGTATTCAGGTAAAAAGCGGTCCTCTGCATTCTTTCGTACGAACGCTTTAAAATTACCGCTTATGCGGGCAAGAAAGGAGTGTTTTGAGTGGACGTTTTAAAGGCGATTACTCAGGAACAAATCAGAACAGACCTTCCTAAGCTTGAAATTGGTGATTATGTAAAGCTGTACGTAAAGGTTAAGGAAGGCGCAAAGGAAAGACTTCAGATGTTTGAAGGAACCGTTATTTCTAAAAAGCACGGTGGCATTCAGGAAACATTTACTGTAAGACGTCTTTCATACGGTGTTGGTGTTGAGAGAACATTCCCTGTTAACACACCCAGCCTTGACCATATCGAGGTTGTAAGACACGGTAAAGTTAAGCGTGCTAAACTGTACTATCTCCGTGATAGAGTTGGTAAAGCAGCAAAAGTTAAGGAAAGACTTTAAGAGTCATAAAAAAAGGGGCTGCAGTGCAGTCCCTTTTTTCGTTGAAAGGGTGTTTTGTATGAACGATAATTTTGAAAACGAAAATATTGAAGTGGAAAATGTTGAAGTAGAAAATAAAGAAGAACCAAGTCTTCTTAAAAAAGTACGTCGCGAGATTTTTGAATGGGTGCAGGCAATTGTTATTGCAGTTGTGCTTGCTCTTGTAATACGCAATTTTGTTTTTACGGTTGTTAGAGTTGACGGGCAGTCCATGGAGCCAACGCTTCAGCATAACGACAGAATGATAGTATGGCGCGTGGGATACGAGCCTGAGCAAAATGATATAGTAATATTTAATCCCCAGGGTTATGATGAAAATATATACTGGGTAAAGCGTGTTATTGCTCTTGAGGGTCAGCACGTTACTATTGATTACTCCGAAAACGCAGTTTATGTTGACGGCAAAAAGCTTGAGGAAACATATCTTGGAGAGGAAATGCTTCCGCAGCAAACTATCACGGATATAACTGTGCCCGAAGACCACGTTTTTGTAATGGGCGATAACCGAAACCACAGTACTGATGGCAGGGTAATAGGTCCAATTAAGAAGGATTCTATCATAGGACGCGCAGTTTTAAGATTCTGGCCAATGAATAAGATTGAGACTTATAAACGAGGATAATATAATGGATAATTCTATGAATATACAATGGTTTCCCGGTCATATGACCAAAACCAAAAGAATGATAGCCGACCAGATAAAAATGTGCGATTGTGTTGTTGAGCTTTGCGACGCAAGATGCCCGCAGAGCAGCCGCAATCCCGACCTTCCCAAGCTTATAAACGGGAAAAAGGTGCTTCTTGTTATAAACAAGAGCGATATTGCCGACCCTGTAGCAACACAAAAGTGGCTTGAGAGGTTTAAAAACAGTGGAATAAATGCTGTAGCGATAAGCTGCAATGACGCTAAAGGAACGGCGAAAATCATTGATGAAGTAAAAAAACTGCTGAAAGAAAAAATTGAACACGACCGCAGCCGTGGATTTGTTAACAGGTCAATTAAAATTATGATTTGCGGAATTCCAAACGTGGGCAAAAGTTCATTTATAAATAAGCTTTGCGGAAAGGCGGCTGCAAAGGCGGGGGATAGACCGGGCGTTACAAGAGGTAAGCAGTGGATATCGCTCAGAAATGGTATGGAGCTTCTCGACACCCCCGGTATTTTGTGGCCGAAGTTTGAAGATAAAAACGTAGCACTCAAGCTTGCGTTTACAGGAGCAATCAAGGACGAAGTGCTCGACTGTGAGGAGCTTTGCGCAAGGCTTTGTGAATTGCTTGCCGAAAAATACCCCGAAAATTTAAAAGAGCGTTATAAAATCGAGCTTGAAGAGGGACTTACTGGCTTTGACATTTTAGAGAGAATTTGCCGCAAGCGTGGCTTTATCCTTAAAGGTAACGAGGTAGACCTTCTCCGTGGGGCAAACGTTGTGCTTGATGAGTTCAGGGGTGCAAAAATAGGTAAAATTACGCTTGAATAGGTGAATTATGAAAGAAGAAGAAATTCTCAGACTTAAAAATATGTGGAATATTGAAGACGCACTTGCACAGAAAGGGTACACCCTTATCGCAGGTGTGGATGAGGCAGGCAGAGGCCCGCTTGCAGGAAGCGTCTATGCGGCAGCGGTAATACTTCCGCACGGGATGTTGCTTGAGGGGCTTAACGACTCAAAAAAGATTTCCGAAAAAAAGCGTGAAAAGCTTTATGAGGACATTAAAGCAAATGCACTCAGCTTCTGCGTTGAAACAGCTACTGCTGAGGAAATTGATGAGATTAACATAAGAAATGCAACGTATGTTGCTATGAACAGAGCAATAGACGGACTCTTAAAAAAGGTGGATTATGTGCTTGTTGACGGCGACTGCATAAAGGATTGTGAATATCCGCACGAGTGCGTTGTAAAAGGCGACGCTAAAAGTGCCAGTATTGCGGCGGCATCAATCTTAGCAAAAGTTGAGAGGGACAGATATATGCTTGAAATGGCAGAAAAGTATCCTCAGTATTCCTTTGAAAAGCACAAGGGATACGGGACTGCTTTGCATATTGCCGCTTTAAAGGAGTTTGGTCCGTGTGAAATTCATCGAAAGACTTTTATCAAAAAATTCGTCTGAAAAGGCTGTGGATATCGGCAAACACGGCGAGCAGATTGCAGAAAAAATATTGAAGAAGCAAGGATATAAGATAATTGAACGAAATTTCAACACCCGTTTTGGAGAAATCGACATAATTGCCAAAGATGGTGAATATACCTGCTTTGTGGAAGTTCGTATGCGAAAGACCGATACCCATGGAACGCCTTTGGAAACAATAGATGAATATAAAAGAGGAAAGCTCGTGCGTGCAGCAAGAATTTATGCTCAGAAGTATAGTCTGCACGATGCACCGCTTAGGTTTGATGCTGTGGCAATTATCGGTAATTTGCACGATTATAAGTATGAGGTGATAAAAAATGCCTTTGAACTTTGATGTGCTTGATTGCCACTGCGATACCCTAACCGCTTTGCATAATCAAAGAAAACACCTGAAGTACAGCGATATGAAAAGATACCGCCGATATATTCAGGTGTTTGCAATTTGTTGTGAATATGAGTGTTTTCCGTATCTGTTTGCAAAACGCCATACAGAAAAATTCAAAATGGAGATGCGGCGTGAAAATATTGATATTCTGCTTTCTGCCGATATGCTGAAAAATACGCAATACGGAGCAATACTTGCACTTGAGGGGGCAGACTGTCTTTGCTCAAGCCTTGCAATGCTCAGGTACTTTTACAGACAGGGTGTAAGGCTCCTTACTATTACGTGGAATAAGGAAAACGGGGCGGCAAGTAACACTTTGTCGCAAACGGATGGCGGACTTACTGAATTTGGGAAAAAGCTTCTCAGAGAATGTGAAAAACTTGGGATTGTGGTTGATTTATCGCACATAAGCGACAAAAGCTTTTGGGACGTATGCGAAATTGCGACAAAGCCTTTTATATGCAGTCATTCAAATTCACGCAAGGTAAATCCTAAGTTTAAGCGTAATATTACAGATGAGCAGTTTAAGGAGCTTGTTTCACGAGGAGGCGTTGCGGGAATAACCTTTTGCCCCGATTTTATTGGTGGTGATATGGGAATGGCAGATATTCTCCGCCATATTGAGCATTTTTGTAGCTTAGGTGGCGAAAAAAATATTGGTATAGGCAGTGATTTTGACGGGATTCCCGCACTTCCTAAGGGATGCACGGGCGCACGATTTATGTACGAAATAGCACAGAAAATGCTTTCATTAAATTACAACGAGCAAACTGTAAGAGGAATACTTTTCGATAATTTTTATAACTTATTTGAGGGAATAATATGAAACTTATTATTGCAGAAAAACCAAGCCTTGCACGTAACATTGCAGCGGCAATTGGTAATATGAAAAAGGATGGAAACTCATTTGTCGGCGAGGGTTACATAGTAACGTGGGCGTTCGGACATCTGTTTTCGCTTGCTGATATTGATTACTACTCGCCAAATCCCGACGGGACTAACCGCTGGAGCATAAAGACGCTTCCGTGCTTTCCCAAAAAATATGAATATGAGCTGAAAAAGGACAAAAACAACAAAACGGACGAGGGCGTGAAAAGGCAGTTTGAGCTGATTAAGAGCCTTTGTCTGAGAAATGATGTTGATACCATCATAAACGCAGGGGACTCCGACCGTGAGGGAGAGATTATCGTCCGTACCTGTATCCGTATGACGGGTGTTGAAAACAAGCCGATAAAAAGACTGTGGATGCCCGACCAGACGGAAAAGACAATAAATGCCGCACTCAGCGAGCTTGAAAATGATGAAAAGTACGATAATCTTGCAAAAGAGGGTTACGCACGCACCTTTGTTGACTGGCTTTACGGGCTAAATCTTACACGCTATGCAACGCTCAAAACGGGCACTCTTCTTCGTGTAGGGCGTGTGATTGTGCCTGTTGTAAAGGCAATTTACGACAGGGATATGGAAATCCGCAACTTTAAAAGTGATATTTATTACACCCCGTACTCTAAAACCATTAAAGACGGGGAAGAAATAGAACTTACAAGCAAGAAAAAGTTTTCTAAGGAAGAGCTTGTCAAGGCAAAAGAGTTTTGCGGTAAGCTTAACGAAAATATGGCAGTAGTCAAGGATAAAAAGAAAAAGAAGGAAACTCTCGGTCCCGGCAAATTGTTCTCACTTACGAAGCTACAGAATGTACTTGGAAAAAAGTACAAAATGTCAATGGAGGAGAGCCTTAAAATCGTACAAGCTCTTTACGAAAGGGGCTTTGTTACATATCCGAGAACGAACTCTGAGTATGTGGCGACTGCTGAAAAAGATAAGGTAAAAAGCATTTTAGACGCTGTTTCAAAGCTTGGGTATTCGGTAAAATTCAAGGACGGAAAATCAATTTTTGACGATAAAAAGATAGAGTCGCACTCGGCTCTTACTCCAACTTATAAGATACCTGACAAAAACGCTTTAACAGAGGACGAGTACAAGGTATATTCCACGATTCTCAGGCGCTTTGCGGCGGTCTTCTGCGCAGAGGAATGTATAGCAGAAAAAAGCGAAATAACCATAGATGTCGGCGGAATTGAGGAATTTACAATTAAGGGAACTGTAATCACCCAAAAGGGATGGACCAAGTACGACGACTACACAAAAAAGGATAAGCTTTTGCCACCACTTGAAAAAGGAGATACCTTTGCGGTGAATTTTGAGCCGAAAGAAAAGGAAACAACGCCACCAAAGCATTATACCATTGAAACGCTTAATAACTATCTTAAAAACCCATTTCGTGATGATAAGGCTAACGCTGATGAAAATGACGAAAAAGAGTATCGTGCAATTTTTGACGGTCTGGAGCTTGGAACAGAGGCGACAAGGACAGGAATAATCGACAATGCCGTCAGGAGCGAATATATCTCGCTAAAAAAAGATGTGTATACGATTTTACCTCAGGGAGAATACCTGATTGAGTCAATACATAGAATGGGAATAAGTATGGATAAATACAAAACATCGCTTCTCGGTCAGGCTCTCAAAAAGGTGTACAAAGGGGAGATAACCGTTAAGGATTGTATACTGCTTGCCGAGCGTGAAATAAGCGAAGTTTTTGAGAAAAAAGACGAAAATAATGACGACGGTTTTGTGGGTGATTTTGTGTGCAAATGTCCACTCTGTAAAGGTGATGTTATTCGTACAAAATTCGGCTACGGTTGCACGGGGTATAAGGATGGCTGCAACCTTACAATCAGCAATGTAATTTTAGGACGAACAATCCCGAAAAATGCCGTTATAAAGCTAATTTCAGGGGAAAGGGTTACTCTTGACGGCTTTGTTTCCAAAAAAACAGGAAAGGCATTTTCTGCTGCTCTCAAGCTTAACGGAAACAGGGCGGAATTTGACTTTTAAAAACATAGAAATATTAATGGAAATTCCCTTGACAAAACATTCCAAAAGAGTTAGAATAATTATGATTGTTATTATGTGGATTCGTATGCCCTTTTTTAGGCAGCAGAATTCGCAGGAACAATAAAATATAGAAAGGGAGAAAGAAAAATGGCAAAGAAACTTTTATCATTGGTTTTAGCTTTGGCAATGGTTTCGAGCTTTGCTTGCATCAGTGCATTTGCTGCAGATGCTAAGGTTTACGATGGCGTTACAGCTACTCTTGACCTTGAAGGCGCATTTGAAGCAGATGGTTGCGATGGTGCAATCTGGGCAAAGAACGGCGCTAAGCTTACAATCAATGGCGACGCCGCAACAGACTCTGTAAAAAGTCTGGTTTGCAAAGAGCACGGCTATTCAATGGCAGTATTTGCACAGGATGCAGATGTTGTTATCAATGGCGGTTACTACGAAAACGAGGGTGATGGTATAGTTGACCCGAATCACGTAGACCTTATCTACGCAAAGGGAAATTCAAACATCACAATCAACGGTGGTACATTTGTGTGTGCTAATCCTCAGTGGACACTTAACTGCAGAGATAACTCAAACTCAGTTATCACTGTAAAGGGTGGTAAGTTCTATCAGTTTGACCCGTCAAACACAAACGTAGCTCCTGCAGGTAAGACAGAAATCGTTGTTCCTGAAGGCTATAGCGTAGTTAAGGATGGCGACTGGTATGAGGTTGTTAAGTCAGAACCCAAGGTTTATGACGGCGTTACAGCAACACTCAACCTTAAAGGCGAATTCGTTGCAAACGGTTGCGATGGTGCAATCTGGGCAAAGAACGGTGCTAACCTTACAATCAATGGCACAACAGCTACACTTGTAAAAGGTCAGGTATGTGCTGAAGACGGCTATTCAATGGCAGTATTTGCACAGGATGCAAATGTTGTTATCAATGGCGGTTACTACGAAAATGAGAGAGATGGTAAGTTTGACCCCTACCACGTAGACCTTATCTACGCAAAGGGAAATGCAAGCATCACTATCAACGGCGGTATGTTTAAGTGTGCTAACCCTCAGTGGACACTTAACTGCAAGGATAATACAGCTGCAGTTATCACTGTAAAGGGTGGTAAGTTCTATCAGTTTAACCCTGCAAATGCTCAGGTAGGTGCAGGTGAAGTTGTTGTTCCTGAAGGCTACACAGTAGTTAAGGAAGGCGACTGGTACAAGGTTGTTGAGGAAGAAGCAAAAGTAGAATTCGACTCAGCAACAAGTGCTATCGACGAAGATGGTAAGGGTGCTATTCGTTTCGTATTTAACGTAACTCTTCCCGAAGCTGCTGAAACATACTTCGGTGCATACATGCTTCCTCTTAACATATTCAAGACATCAGGCATAGCTAAGGCAGTTCAGGTACAGTATGCACAGACAGATGTTGCTGAAGAAACTTCATTCTCAGCTGACCTTGTAAAGATCCCTCAGAACTTCTTTACAACAAGCATTTATGCTATTCCTTATGTTAAAACATCTAACGGCATTTCAACATTTGCAGGTGCAAGCGCATCAGTAAATGGTGCACTTGCAGAGTAAGGAGGATTATGACTATGAAAATGTATAACGCTCCTACAATTGAAACAGTTAAGCTCAGCCTTGTTGATGTAATTACAGCAAGCTTTGATGCAAAGGGTGTAAATACAGAAGCTTACAACCTTAAGGCTACCACTGCAAAAGATACAGTAATCACACACACCAATCAGGGTGAAGAGTGGCAGAGCGACTGGAACTAAAATTTGTTTTAGTTTAGAAAAAAAACAGAAGAGCTGCTGGTAAAAGCAGCTCTTTTCTGTTATAATAGCTTCTGAATGGAGGAAGTTAAAATGAAAAAAATTTTTACAATTATACTTACAGTAGTTCTCTCTTTTTCTTGTGCATCTGCTTTTGCGCAGGATTCAATTACAGTTCTTTTAGACGGGGAGGCTATCTCGTTTGATGTTCAGCCTCAGATTATAAACTCACGTACAATGGTGCCTATGCGTGCTATCTTTACAGCGCTTGGGGCACAAGTGGAATGGGTTGAGGAACACCGCCTCATCATAGCAGCAAAGGATACAAGCATTATCGCAATGATGATAGACTCACCTGTTATGCATATAGGCGACCTTGAAACTAACGAACAAAAAACGATAGAGCTTGATTCTCCCCCTGTTATTGTTGACAGCAGAACTCTCGTGCCCGTGCGCGCAATTTCTGATGCACTTGGTGTAGCAGTTGATTGGGATGCAGATACAAGGACTGTTATTCTCGGCGAAGTAATTGATGCTCCGACAGCAGATGCAGACGAGGTTGTTGACAAGAATGAAAAATAAGATAAGTGTCATCATCAACAAATTTAAAGATAAAGACTGGCGCAAATTCAGACTGAGGAAAATTTTAAGAAGACTTTTCATTCCTATTATATGGAGTGTGGTTTGCTCAAACGTTGGACTATTTTTCCTGTTTGCGGCTCCGTCGATTAATACCATTGCAATAATGATTGCTGCGGTATCATTTTTGATTTTGCTGGTCAGACATATCTTTATTATTTCGTTTTACAGAAGACATTCCCAAACCTATATGGTAGATGTGCTCGGTCCGTGGATGTTGTTTGCTTTTCTTGCAGCTATCGGGTTTTTCTTTATCCCGCCGGCTGTGTTCAATCACATATTTTTACCGCTCAGGGCTTGTGAGCCTTTCTACTTAAGAAGTTGGGTGTCTATTATACTTGTTCTTCTTCTTATGCTTGGGCTTATGTCGGCTACAAGAGAGGTTGGAAGGAAAACCCGCATTAAGCTTGAGGAAAAAAGGCGTAAGCGCTCTGTAAAAATTACAAGAGAAGATATTCATAACACCTATCGGAAACGTCATTAAAAAAATTAAGAGGCTGTCTCTTTAAACAAATTTCCTGTATAATTATTACAATTGTAGGGGTCGATGCCCACATCGACCCGAAAAAGCGGGCGGATGTAGGCATCCGCCCCTACAAATAATATTTTATACATTAGTCTTGTTTAAGGCCACCACCAGATAAGGAAGTGTTGGTTTTGAAGTCATCTTTTTAATTTATACTGCATCAAAAAAGTCCGAAATACGAAAGTATCTCCGGACTTTTTGTTCTTTGTCTAAATATAAAAATCTGATATTCAAAACTGCATTGCATCCTAAAATTGAAATTTTTGAATGAAGTTCAAGGCGAAAAACGCACATAATCCTGACGGATATGGGCGTTTTT
>JAZNOC010000036.1:0-6639 GCA_045580605.1 Clostridia bacterium
ATTTCAATTTTAGGATGCAATGCAGTTTTGAATATCAGATTTTTATATTTAGACAAAGAACAAAAAGTCCGGAGATACTTTCGTATTTCGGACTTTTTTGATGCAGTATAAATTAAAAAGATGGCTTCAAAACCAACACTTCCTTATTTGGTGGTGGCCCTAGGCGAATTTCCTTTTGTTTTATTAAAAATTTCTTTACACGGCAAAAAGGCTGTGATAAAATAAATTTATCCGAAATAAAGGGGATGAAAAAAGTGG
The DNA here is from genome assembly GCA_045580605.1 of Clostridia bacterium. Classification (GTDB taxonomy): domain Bacteria; phylum Bacillota; class Clostridia; order UMGS1883; family UMGS1883; genus UMGS1883. The sequence continues at coordinate 259 of JAZNOC010000036.1, forward strand.
AAAAACTAACTCGTAAATATGGCTTGCTTACGGCAATCTGTATGGTTGTAGGAACTGTAATCGGCTCCGGTGTGTTCTTCAAGGCGCAAAACGTACTTAATGCTACGGGCGGAAATATGCCGCTTGGTATAGCAGCCTGGGTTATCACGGGTCTCATTATGATAATATGTTCAGCTCAGTTTGCAGTAATGGCTACAAAGTACGAAAAGGTTAACGGTGTAATTGACTATGCCGAGGCAACCTGCGGCAAGGGTTATGCATATTACCTTGCGTGGTTTTTGCTTCACATTTACTATCCCGGTATGACCTCTGTTCTTTCGTGGGTATCTGCAAGATACTTCGGTGTGCTCTTTGGTTGGGATAGGACAAGTGCTGAGGTTATGGCACTTTCAGGATTTTTTCTTATATTGTCTTATACTATAAATGCCCTTTCCCCGAAGCTTGCGGGCAAGTTTCAGGTAAGTGCAACTGTAATCAAGCTTATTCCCATTACCCTGATGGCAATTGTCGGCACGATTGCGGGCTTTGTAAATGGCACGCTTACCACAAACTTTACAACAGTGGTAACTGATGGTATAGGTTCAACAAGCGGCGCACTTTTTGCGGCAGTTGTTGCAACAGTGTTTGCGTATGAAGGCTGGATAGTTGCCACCTCTATAAATGCAGAGCTTGAAAATCCGAAGAAAAATCTCCCGATTGCTCTTGTAATCGGCTCATTGATAGTGGTTGCGGCATACGTTCTTTACTACATAGGTATTGCAGGCGGTGCCACAAATGAGGTTCTTATGCAGGACGAAGGCACAATTATAGCATTTAGAAATATTTTCAGTAATATAGGCGGAGCTTTCTTAAATATTTGTATTGTAATTTCCTGCCTTGGTACATTAAATGGTCTTATGCTTGCAACAACACGTGGTATGTATGCGATTGCAGCGCGTGAGGAAGGCCCTGCAAAAAACACATTTTCACAGATTGATAAGGCTACTAATATGACAACAAACTCTGCGATCTGGGGCTTGTTTATAAGTGCACTCTGGCTTATTTATTTCTATGGTGCAAACCTTGCAGGTGGCTGGTTCGGAATATTTAATTTTGACTCATCCGAGCTTCCGATTGTAACTATATATGCAATGTACATCCCGATGTTTATCGTATGGATGAAAAAGGAAAAGGATTTGGGCGTATTCAAACGCTTTATACTTCCTACACTTGCGATTATAGCGTGTGCATTCATGGTATACGCAGCGGTTTACGCTCACGGAATTACTCCATACCTCAGCGCAAAAGCTAATGGAACATTCTCTATTCCCGTGCTTTTCTATCTCATAGTCTTTGCGGTGATACTTCTCTTGGGAGCAATATTCAGAAAATCAAAGAAACAATAATACAAAAGCTGACGGGATTACCCCGTCAGCTTAATAGGTGCAAAAATGTTAAATGTACTAAAAATTGTAAACACGCATGGCGTCAGGGGAGAGGTCAAGGCACTTCACTATACAGACGGCGAGGCGTTTTTCAAAAAAGTAAAAAATGTATATACCAAAAGCGGTGAAAAGCTGACAATCAAGGGTTGGCGTTTTCAAAAGGGGGCAGTGCTTCTTCGCTTTGACGGGGTCGATACCATGGAAAAGGCGGAGGCTATGAAGTTTACCGAGCTGTACGCCAAAGAGGAGGACCTTCCGAAGCTTCCCGACGGAAAGTTTTACTTTTTCGAGCTTATCGGTCTCACGGGCGTTTTGGAGGATGGCACGGCGTTTGGCAAGGTAACCGATGTTATCGAAAGCCCCGCATCGAGCCTTCTTGAGTTTACTAAGGAGAACGGCAAAAAAGTGCTTGTGCCCAACATCCCCGTTTTTGTAAAAAGTGTAAAAGACGGCAGGGTTGAAATAAACGCCATAGAAGGACTGATTGATGATGAAATTTAGCGTGTTGACGCTGTTTCCAGAAATGCTTGCTGCTCTCGGTGAGAGCATAATCGGGCGTGCGACAGAAAAAGGTATAATCGAAACTGAATTTGTAAATATTCGTGATTTTTCCAAGGATAAGCATCGCCGTGTGGACGATTATCCCTATGGTGCAGGCGGTGGTATGGTTATGCAGCCTCAGCCTATTTACGATGCTTACAAAAGCGTCTGCAACGATGAAAAACCGCATGTGATTTATATGTCGCCTCAGGGAAGCGTGCTTACTCAGGAAAAGGCGAGGGAGCTTTCAAAACATGAACACATCGTGATTTTGTGCGGTCATTACGAGGGCGTTGATGAACGCATAATTGAAGAAATTGTCGATGAGGAAATCTCAATCGGCGACTATGTTTTAACAGGCGGAGAGCTTCCCGCAATGGTACTCATTGACTGTGTAAGCCGTATGATAGAAGGCGTTCTCGACAGTTCAGAAACGATGCAGGTGGAAAGCCACTACGACGGACTTTTAGAGTATCCCCAGTACACACGCCCGCCCGAGTTTATGGGAAGATGTGTGCCCGAGGTTTTGCTCAGCGGCCACCACAAAAATATTGAAAAATGGCGTCGTGAACAATCCATACTCCGCACAGCAAAAAAACGCCCCGATCTTATAGAAAAAGCATCTCTCACCGACGAAGAACAAGAACTTATAAAGTAACAAAAAAAGGATTGATAATTCACAGATTATCAATCCTTTTTTTAGTAATTTTAACGGGTAAACTTTACTTGACTTTTTACCCATAAATTGCTATAATTATTATGATATACTGTATAGAAGGGAAAGTTTATCCGTGAGTTATATTTATAAAGGCAAATCCCCGCTTGATTTTGCGGAAAAATTTATTGATTCATTCATAGCTGAAAATACTCCTGAAAAGCTGGCACCCTCTGGCGTATCTAACTACATTCAGGGCGTGTTTGTGTCAGGTTTGGAAAAAGTTTACCTTGAAAATAACAAGGAAGAATACGGCAAGTACCTTGACGAATATTTTGACAGGGTTCTTGATGAGGATAAAAAGCTCAAAAGGATTGAGGGGCATTTTTGGTGCTCGCTCAACTCTCTTGACTTCCGTCAGATAGGCAATCTCCTTTTCAGATATTACGATAACACAGGGGATAAGCGTTATCTTGACTCAATCGGTGAGCTTGTTGAAACTCTCAAAACCGATTACCCCGTAAACTCTCACGGCGGTTTCTGGCATATGAAGTCGTGCCCGAATGAAATGTGGGTCGACGGACTTTTCATGGCAGGTCCGCTTTGCGCAAAGTACAGCGTTAAGTCAGGCAAGGAGGAGTTTGGTAAAACAGCCATTCATCAGGCTTGCTTAATGTATGAAAATATGCGTGATAAAAACGACAATCTTCTTTATCACGGCTGGGACGACACAAAACAAATCAACTGGGCAGATAAAGAAACGGGCCTTTCACCTAACAAATGGGGAAGGGCGCTCGGCTGGTTTGCCGTTGCAACAGTGGATATCTTGGAGACCCTCGGCATAGATTATGAGGGTGCGGATGTACTTCTTGGCTATGTTAAAGAAATTTTTGAGGCACTTGTTAAGGTTCAGCGTGAAAGTGGCTACTGGTGTCAGGTAATTGATAAGCCTTACGCAGAAGGTAACTGGGAGGAAAGCTCCTGCACAGCACTTATTACATATGCAATGGCAAAGGCAGTGCGTCTCGGCTATATTGATAAAAAGTACTTAGAAAACGCAAAAAAGGGCTACGAGGCACTTATCGACTCGCTCGAAACCCGTGAAGACGGCAGCATTATTCTTAAAAAAGTTTGTGCAGGCACCTGTATTGAAGAGGGCACGTACGAATTTTACATAAACAGACCTGTCGTTGAAAACGATATGCACGGCGGCGGAGCATTCCTGCTTATGTGTGCAGAAATGAACAAGGCTTAATCACCAAAAAAACACTAAATGGGGAGAAAGAAAATGAAAAGATTAAAAACACTTTTAATGGCATTTGTAATGCTTGTGGGGGTACTTACAGTTCCTGCAAGTATTTATGCCGAAGAGACGACAACGACTACCGAGACCAAACTTACCAAGCTGCAGTGGCTTGACCGTTTGGGCGTTATTGACGAGGCTGACGCACGTTTTGCAGACAGCAATCTTGCAAATCAGTGTACCCTTTACGATTTGAACGAAATCATAAATATCTACAAGGGTACTCCAAACGCATCTAACCCTGAGAGCAACAAAAATACAAAGTTGACCCAGAAACAGGTTATAAAGAGCTTCCTTCAGACCCTTGGTCTTTCAGGTCAGTATATAGCCGATGCCTATGTGGCAGGTCTCATCCCTGCGGAGGAATACGATTCCTTTACGGGAAACAATAACCCTGCAACTTATGGCCATCTTTTAACACTTGCACTTAATGCCGTTCGTTTTGATACTGACTCAGCGGAGGCTACTTACAATTTCCCCGTGTTCAAGCTCCTTCTTGAGAGCGGCAACGTAAAAATCAGCGAAAAAGAGCTTGACGATTATGCTACAGATGATATGCTCAAATTCTATCATTATGATGAGAAAAAGCTTCCCGCAACTGCTGTAGAAGGTATTGACGGCAGAACCTACTACTATATAGATTACTATGGCGAAATGCTCTATCGTCCGTATCTTACTCAGCCGCAGTGGACGCAGGATGGCACCAGCTTTGTTTGTATGACGGCTGCAAACAAGACTTGGACTAATAAAAACACCGAATATGATCCCCGTGATATGCACATGTATATGTACAATGTCGAAACTCAGACAATCAAGTACCTTGACGATTGCTCAAATTACGTAACTGCGGTTATGGGCGATGATGACTATGTTTACTACAAAAAGGTTACCGACTGGACAGTTGTACACTGGGAAGAATTCTGGCGTGTAAAAGCTGATGGGTCAGAAGAGCCCGAATGGCTTTTAACCTTCCCCAGGAATATGGCGGCTGGTATGCCTCATATAACAAGCGATGGTATGTATGCTTCTTTTGAAGTCAGGAATAACAACAACGAAGAAGCTTTTCTTACGAAATATCCCAAGTATGACCTTATGGCAAAATATTTCCCCGATCAGCCTGAGGGAACAAAATGCCTTGTTCGTATCCGTATCGGTGGTGAAAAAGAATACACTTATGCGAATCATGCGAGAGAAGCAGGAGCCAACTTCTATCTTGATGAATATACCTACTATTCATTTGACCACTCAAACACAATTAACCACGTTCAGATAAACCCTGTATATCCCGATTTGTTCTTCTTTGCTCACGAGGGCGAAGGTGGCGAAGTGCCTAATGAAGAGGGTGGCCCCACCTTCCAGTATCGTAACATTCACGACCGTTCAAATATCATCGATATCACAACGGGCGAGTACACACCTATCCCGCAGGGACAGCAGCCGATGAATTGGTATAGCAGTATGTATCATGAGATGGACTACAGCATGCTTCAGTTCACTCACGAGAGCTGGTCGCAGAATGGTGAGTACCTTTACATAACCTGCCTTGGCGGTGCGTATAACGGAAACACAATGTCAGGCGGCGTTATCCGTGTTAATAAGGACGGCACACATCGTAAGTTCTACCATGCTGACAAGTCTCTTAACTATAACACAACAAACCATTCAACACCCACAGGTGATAACCGCTATGCCGTAGCGGATAACACTTGCGTATCAATTCTCAGTCTGGAAACAAATCAGCTTTTCCCGATTTGTGAGCTTTCTGCGCAAAAGACAAACAAGTTAGGTAAAGTAGTAAGAGCTGTTAGCTTAGGACACCCCTACCACGCACACGCCGTTGCAGCGCACGATAAGCACATTGCTAACTGGGGTATGGTGCTTGAGGACGAAGGCCCGCTCGGCATCGCATGGTACGATTTCAGCTCAATTGACAGAACTGACCTTGCTTCAGGCGGCAGATATTCTGTTTCAGATTCAGTAGATAATGTTCGCTACAGTGAGCCAAGAGCAGATTACCCCGCAATGCCCTGTGATACAGATGAGGTTGAACACGAAGGCAAAACCGCCCTTTACGCAGAAGCAGGCGAAAAGGTTTACCTTGATATCAAGGAAAGTGTTATCGACGAGCTTAACGGTAGTGTAAATATTACCTTTGATTATTTCGACGATTCAACACAGCCCCTTATTCTTACCTATACAAAGGGTGTTGAAACCGATAACGACTGGTGCGAGTACGACAATAAGTCTCTCACAATCAACCGCAGCGGCTCAAACACATGGAAAACAACCACAGTAAATATCCCAAGCGGTAACTTTGAAACTATCGGTCGTTACGACACCGACTTTAATATCGCAGGCAATAATTCGGCTTGCTATATTGCAAATGTATCGGTTGAGAACGCATCAGCACTTAACACAGGTGATATTCAGCTTGCTGCAATTGCAGATAATGGCTCAGG
>JAZNOC010000037.1:0-3765 GCA_045580605.1 Clostridia bacterium
CCGCTTCAGTATGTTGCGCCATACTCAGGCTGTGCAATGGCAGAATATTTCAGGGAACAGGGAAAGGACGTTCTTATAATTTATGACGACCTTTCAAAGCACGCAGTTGCATACCGTGCACTTTCCCTTCTTATAAGAAGACCTCCGGGAAGAGAGGCGTACCCCGGCGACGTATTCTATCTCCATTCAAGACTTCTTGAAAGAGCAGCGTGCGTTGCACCTGAATACGGCGGAGGGTCAATTACGGCTCTTCCTATTATTGAAACACAGGCGGGCGACGTTTCAGCGTATATTCCCACCAATGTTATTTCAATAACAGACGGGCAGATTTTCCTCGAAACAGAGCTTTTCCACGCAGGTGTTATGCCTGCTATCAACCCCGGTATATCAGTAAGCCGTGTAGGTGGCTCAGCTCAGCTTAAGGCTATGAAAAAGGTTTCGGGCGAGCTTAAGCTCCTTTATGCGCAGTATCGTGAGCTTCAGTCATTTGCTCAGTTCGGCAGCGACCTTGACGAAGATACAAAAATGCGTCTTGCTCTTGGCGAAAGAATTGTTGAAGTTCTTAAGCAGAAGAGAAACGCACCCGTGCGTGTAGGCTGTCAGGTAGCTATAGTGTATGCCGTTGTAAACGGATATCTTAATGATGTAGCGGTAAACAAAGTTTCTGACTACGAGCAAAGACTTTTTGCACTGCTTGAAGCAAATTACGAAGACCTTCTCAAGAGGTTTGAAGCAAACTACTGCGAGGAAGAGGACATCGCTCAGCTTAAAAAAGCTCTTCAGGATATGAAGGAGTGATTTTATGGGCGTAGATATTAAAAGCTTAAAAAATCGCATCAAAAGTGTTGATTCGACGCTTCATCTTACAAAGGCGATGGGACTTGTGGCATCTGCGAAAATACGCGGTGCGACCAATGTTATGAATAAGGGTCGTGAGTACTCAAACGCTATTGACGGTGTGGTCAAAGCACTTTCCTCGGCAAAATCTGCTCAGAAAAGCGAGTATATGCAACGCGGTGAGACAGGTAAAATTTGCCTCATTGTAATCGCGGGCGACAGAGGTCTTGCAGGCGGATATAACTCAAACGTATTTAAGCTTGCTGAAACTGTTGGCAGTGCCGATATAATTCCCATAGGTAAAAGAAGCTGTGAAAGATATTCAAATCCCGTTGTAAAGGCAGAGGGATATTCTTACAGTCAGGCGATTGAGCTAGCAAAGGAAATTTGCAGTAATTTCAAAGACGGAAAGTACGAAAAGGTGGGTATTGTTTACACCCGCTACGAGTCAATGATGACGCAAACCCCCGAGGTTTTTTGGTTATTGCCGCTTGAAAAGGCTGAGAAAAAGTCAAAGGCGGATATAATCTATGAGCCAGATGAAAAAACCATTCTTGAAGCGGTTATAGAAGAGTACGTTGCCGGTAAAATAGTTGCACTCGTGAGAGAAAGCTTCACCTGCGAGGTGGTTGCAAGAAGATTTGCGATGGACAACGCAGGCAAGAATGCGGGCGAGATGATTGACAACCTTACACTTCAGTACAACCGTGCAAGACAGGGTGCAATCACTCAGGAAATAACAGAAATTGTAGCCGGAAGCGGCGTGTAATTAGTAAAAATTTAAGGCTTAAGTGCTAACTTAAGCTTAAGGAGACACAGTTATGTCAAATTTAACAAAAGGCGTTGTTATGCAGGTAATCGGCCCCGTAGTTGACGTGCAGTTTGAGGAGGGCAATCTTCCAAGCATATACAATGCACTTACAATGCAAATAGGCGAAAGAAAGCTTACTGTTGAGGTTGCTCAGCACATTGGCGACAATGCAGTAAGGTGCATCGCTATGGCATCTACAGACGGACTTACAAGGGGCACTCCCGTTACCGATACGGGCAAGGCGATAAGCGTTCCCGTAGGAAGAAAAACCCTTGGAAGAATTTTTAATGTTTTAGGCGATGCCGTTGACAACAAACCTGACCCCGAGGATGTAGAAAGATGGGACATTCACCGCCCTGCTCCCGAATATTCGGAGCTTTCCACATCAACAGAAATTCTTGAAACAGGCATCAAGGTAATTGACCTTATCTGCCCGTTCTCAAAGGGTGGTAAGATAGGTCTTTTCGGCGGTGCAGGTGTTGGCAAGACAGTTCTTATTATGGAGCTTATCAATAACATTGCCAAGGAGCACGGCGGACTTTCGGTGTTCACGGGCGTTGGCGAGCGTACGAGAGAAGGTAACGACCTTTATAACGAAATGATGGAATCGGGCGTTCTTTCCAATACTACGCTTGTTTATGGTCAGATGAACGAGCCGCCGGGAGCAAGAATGAGAGTAGGTCTTTCGGGTCTTACAATGGCAGAGTATTTCCGTGAAGAAGAGGGTCAGGATGTGCTTCTCTTCATCGACAATATTTTCAGATTTACGCAGGCAGGCTCTGAGGTTTCTGCACTTCTGGGCAGAATGCCGTCAGCCGTAGGTTATCAGCCAACTCTTGCAAACGAGATGGGCGTTCTTCAGGAAAGAATTACATCAACTAAGAAAGGGTCAATTACGTCAATTCAGGCAGTTTATGTGCCTGCCGATGACCTTACCGACCCGGCACCCGCAACAACGTTTGCACATCTTGATGCAACAACAGTTCTTTCAAGAAGTATAGCATCGCAGGGTATTTATCCTGCCGTTGACCCGCTTGAGTCTACAAGCCGTATCCTTTCTGCCGATATATTGGGTGAGGAGCATTACACTGTAGCCCGTGAGGTTCAGCGTATACTTCAAAGGTATACGGAGCTTATGGATATCATCGCAATTATGGGTATGGATGAGCTTTCTGACGAGGATAAGCTCCTTGTACAAAGAGCAAGAAAAATTCAAAGATTTTTGTCTCAGCCGTTCCACGTATCCGAGAAGTTTATCGGTATTCCCGGAACTTACGTGCCTCTTTCTGAAACAATCAGGGGCTTTAAGGAAATTATCGAGGGCAAGCACGACGATTTGCCCGAGTCTGCATTCCTTTTTGTAGGAACGATTGATGAGGCAGTCGAAAAGGCGAAAAAGGTGATGTAATGAAAGCGTACAGATTTGTTATATCAACGCCTGATGGAAATCTTTTTGACGGAGATATCGTAAAGGTGTCCTTGCGCGGAGCAGAGGGCGACCTTGCTGTAATGGCAAACCACACCCCGTTTGTAACCTCGGTAAAGCCGTGTGAAGTGCGTTTTGAGCTCCCCGACGGGACCGAGAAAAAAGTAAATGTCGAGCGTGGGCTTTTAAGCGTAACACAAAACGGAGTTACACTTATGTCCGGCAGCGCAAAATAAAAAAGAAGTGTGCCGCTTCACCCACGTCGCACTCTTATTAAGTGCAAACATCTATTCCTGCGTTTTAATTTCACGCAATTTCCTATACAGTAAAAAAAGGCAACAAAAAGTTGCCTTTTTTTGTTGAAATTGGTAAATTGTTATGTTATAATTTGTCTTGACAAAACGATTTTATAAAGGGAGAGTTTTTTATGAGAGTGTTAATGATAGGTGCGCATCAGGATGATAACGAATTTAGATGCGGCGGTCTTGCAAGCCTTCTTATTAAGAAAGGCCACACTGTTCAGTTTTTGAGTATGTGTAACGGCTGCGGTGGCCATCACATTCTGAGCCCCAAGCAGACAACAAAAACACGTGCCAAGGAATCAGCGGCAGTTGCTAAGCTTCTTGGTATTACATACGATGTATGGAACATCGACGACTGTAACTTAGTTGCAGATTTGAAAACACGTAAG
>JAZNOC010000038.1:0-11379 GCA_045580605.1 Clostridia bacterium
AATCACACCATCTATCGTTTTTATCGAAAAGCTTTCAATCAGCTTGCCCGCAATGTCAGTATTATCTAAATTTACCCTGCTTGACCTTTTTTCAGGGGTTTCTCCTGATGCACTGCATTTTACCCGAGTATTATACCCGAATTTCTCTTCATTTGACCTGTATTTAAGTATAAGCTTGCTTTCAAGCTCCTTAGCCTCGTTTTCCGACAATCCTGCAGCTATTATTTCATGCTTGAAATTTATCCAGCCAAAAGTTTGAATGGCCTTGTAAAACTTTTTTTGAGTTTCGTATCCTGCACCCTCATTCCATCGCGCGTTAGGCAAATTTTTAGTTATCCCTATATATATTTTCCCGTCGGGCGATGTGTGCATGTATACAAGATAAAGCTCGGCACTATATAATGTTTCCTGAAGTTTTTCCAATAATTTTAACTGTAATTCAATGTTTTCAATAGCTGAAAACACATATGAATCAGTACATTTATAATCATTAAATTTACATTTAATCAGATCAATATCATTCATCAAAACCTCTCCCTTTAGTTTTACAGAAGCATATCAATTATCTCTGGTAAATGGTATTTTGAAACCTGCTCCTTATTTAATACCTTGACAATTTTCCTTGCCTCTTTTTTATTTGTGCTGACGTCTTTATAGCAAACATCTTCTCCTTTAAGATAAATACCGTACGATGTATACTTGCCGATATGTTCATCAAACAGCCTGTTTTTCCTTAGTTTGTAGCGCAATTTCATAATAATATCTCCCTGATACTCAGCCTCTGTTCAACGTTTTGAACAATTTAATATTAGCATACAAAATTCGACATGTCAATACATTTTGTTCAATTTTTTGAATATTTTTTCTTTTTTGTTGACTTTTTGTTCAAAATATGTTACAATATATTTGTAATCTACCGTAGGTATAGGTGGTGTTGTAAATGAAAAATACTACAACTAAAGAAAGACTTAGAGAGTTAATTCAAGAGCGCGGCTTAAAACAAATTGATATCGTTAATCTTGCAAAACCATATTGTGAAAAAGCAGGGATAAAGCTTGGCAGAAATGATATCAGCCAGTACCTGTCAGGCAAGGTTGAGCCGGGTCAGCACAAGCTTTTTGTTCTTGCGCAGGCTTTGGATGTGTCTTTACAGTGGCTTATGGGCTACGATGCACCTATCGAAAATAAAGACTCTTCCCAATCTGAGCTGTCTGTCATTCTTCCTGACAATACACGACATCTTTTAAATAATTTCGAAAGCCTTAACAGTGCCGGTAAGAAAAAGCTTATAGACTATTCTGATGATTTAGTAGCACTTGGAAGATACGCCGTTCCCGACGGGCAGATGTTTCGTGCTGCACGCAGCACCAATAAAAATTCACGCCCGATGTTTGTAGAAAAGGACGAAGAGCTTATACAGAAATTAAAGGACGCACCTGCCGTTACAAGTAATGAAGATTTGTAAAAAAGAAGCGTGCCGTTTCATCCATGTCGCGTCCTAACTGATTTTAAAATCAACAATTTATGCTCGCGATATAACGCGCAAATTCCTATACTATAAAAATAAAAAATCTCTCTGTGGTAAACCACAGAGAGATTTTTTATGCCTTTAAAGGCAATTACTTCATAGATTCTTCGTATGCCTTGATCATTTTCTTAACCATCTGGCCGCCAACGCTACCGTTCTCACGGCTTGTCTTATCGCCATTATAGCCATTAGTAAGATTTACGCCAACTTCTTTAGCTGCTTCCATCTTAAAACGGTTAAGTGCTTCTCTTGCTTCAGGTACTAAATTTTTTGAATTTCTGCTCATTTCATTTTCTCCTTTTAAATTTTATATAAGCCGAAGCTTACGATAATAGTTTTCGTCGCAGGAGAAAATATATTCTGGCAATTTTTATGTCATTTGTTAAAAATTTATCATTCTTCGCCAAAAAGTGCTGATGCAAAATTTGAGGCATCAAATGGCTGAAGGTCATCAATTCCTTCACCAACACCTACGAATTTAACGGGGATATTTAGCTTTTGGCAAATGTTTACAACAATTCCGCCTTTTGCAGTTCCGTCAAGCTTTGTCAGCACAATTCCGTCAATGGGAGCGACCTTATCAAACTCCTCCGCCTGATTTACAGCATTTTGCCCCGTTGTTGCATCAAGCACAAGAAGTGTTTCCTTCTTTGCATCGGGAAGCTCACGCTCAATAACTCTGTAAATTTTACGAAGCTCTTCCATAAGATTCTTTTTATTATGAAGTCTGCCTGCCGTATCGCATATACATACATCGGCATTTCGTGCTTTTGTAGCACTACACGCATCGTATATAACGGCAGCAGGGTCTGCACCCTCGTTAAGCCTTATAATATCAACATCGTTGCGGTTTGCCCAGATTTCGAGCTGGTCTGCCGCTGCAGCACGGAAAGTATCTGCCGCTGCAAGCACAACCTTTTTACCCTCAGCTTTAAGTTTACTTGCAAGCTTACCGATTGTGGTGGTTTTACCGACGCCGTTAACGCCGATTACTAAAATAACACTTGGTTTTGTATCAAGCTTCAGAGTACAGTCCTGAGAAGAAAGTATCTGTGCAATAATGCTTTTAAGCTCTTCCTTTGCTTCGGTACCATCGGTTATATGCTTTTGCTTTACGTTTTCACGCAGTTTTTCTACGATTTCAAACGACGTCTGACCTCCGATATCTGCCATTATGAGAGCATCTTCAAGCTCGTCATATAAATCATCATCAATTTTTTTAAATGCAGAAAAAACTACATCTATTTTTTCTGTAAAAGATTTTCTTGTATTTCCAAGACCCTCTTTAAGTCTCGAAAAAAAGCCTTTTTTTTCCATAGAATTTACTCCTCAAAAGTTATGTCATCAAGCTTCATCGAAAGAAGTCGGCTTACGCCCTTTTCCTGCATTGTTACGCCATAGAGAATATCTGCCGCTTCCATTGTACCACGTCTGTGAGTGATAACGACAAACTGTGTGTTAGTGCCATAGTTACGGATGTAATCTGCAAATCTATAAACATTTTCGTCATCAAGTGCCGCCTCAATTTCGTCTAACACAAGGAAAGGTGCAGGCGAAACCTGAAGAAGCGCAAATAGTAGTGCAATCGCCGTAAGAGCATGCTCTCCACCTGACAGAAGCGTAATGCTCTGAAGCTTTTTGCCCGGCGGCTGAACCTCAATTTCTATCGGACTTTCAAGTGTATCAAGTGGATTGGTAAGCTTTGCCTTAGCCTGTCCGCCACCAAACAAATCAACAAAGCTCTTTGCAAACAACTGGTTGATTGTCTCAAACTTTTCGGCAAACTGAACTCGCATAACCTCCATCATTTCGCTGATAAGCTTTTCGAGGTCGTGCTTTGCTTTTTCCATATCGTTTACTTGATTTGTCAGGAATTCGTATCTTGTTTTAACCTCTTTATATTCTTCGATAGAGTCGATATTTATATTCCCCAAAGCACGAATTGATGCCTTAAGCTGAAGAATTTTCTTTTGTGCATCAGCAAGTGAGCCGATATCCTTTTTAAATTCAAGAGCAGTGTTATACGTAAGCTCGTAATCGTCCCAAAGTCTGTTTGCCGCATTTTCAAGGTCCTCATCGATTTTGTTTCTGCGGGTTTCTATTCTTACAACCTCACTCTGCATAAGAAGTATACGTTCGTTGATGTCCTTGATTTTTTCACGCAGGGTTTCAAGCTCTGTATCACTGCCTGTTTTTCCCGCAATGTAAGCTTTGATTTCTTCGCGTAGAGAGACTTGCGCGGCCTCGCACTGCTTTAAAAGCATATTATTTTCTTCAATCTGCTTTTTGATTGCTTCTATTGCATCAAACTCACTCTGCTTGCGATTTAACCCATCATTATAATCGCTCTGTGAATTTTCAAGGCTTGAAAGGATATCTCCGATACGTGCCTCGCAAACCTCAACATCCTTTTGCGCACTGTTAATTTCCATTTTTTTGTTAATAACAGATGCGGAATGCTCCTCGCGTTTTTCTGCCGCCTCACGCACTGCATTTTGTTTTGCGAGTACGTTTTCTTCAGCTTTCCTGATAAGCTCATCAGAACCCTCAAGAACTTCACGAAGCATCTTTTTGGAATTGTCGGTATCTGACTGCTGCTCCGAAATAAGAGTTTTTTCGTTTTGCAATTTCTCAAGTCTTTGCTTTGCCATATCAAGAAGACTAAGCTTCATATCGAATTCTGCAGTAAGCTTAAGTGCCTTGTTTTCCTTTTCAGCAAGAACCGTGCGAAGCTTTTCTTCATTTTTACGGCTCTTTTCTGCATTTTCACTACATTCATCTATTTTGTCCTCAAGCTTTTCGGTTTCCTTTTCAAGCCTGTCGCACTCTTTTGCAAGGAGCTCAATCTCGTCTTTTCTGCCGAGAAGTGCCTGAGCCTTATTCACGCTACCGCCCGTCATACTTCCGCCAGGTTGCAAAAGCTCACCTGAAAGCGTAACTATTTTGAATTTGTAATGCGTAGCCCTTGCAAGTGCAATTGCACTATCAATATCCTGCATGATAACGGTTCTTCCAAGAAGTGCTTCGATAACTTCTTTAATCTCACTGTCGCAGTTTACAACATCACTTGCGATAGATACTGCTCCGTCATTTTTCATAACACGCTCTTCGTTATCGAGCCTCTTGCCATCCTGCGACGAAACGGGAAGAAATGTTACCCTGCCGAGATTGTTTGCTTTAAGGTATTCAATCGCTTTTTTGGCATCATCTTCAGTTTTAACAACAATATTTTGCATTGCGTTTCCGAGAGCCGTTTCGATAGCGGTTATGTACCTTTTATCAACAGAAATCAGCTTACTTAAAACGCCGATAATTCTGCCGCTGTAGCGTCCATCATCCTTTGCACGAAGAAGCTCTCGAACTCCTCTTGCATAACCTTCAAGTCCACGCTCCATTTCTTCGAGCATTTTAAGTCTGCCCTGTTTTTCGCCAAGCGTTTTTGTAACGTCGTTATACTTTGATTTAAGCTCCGTACTTTCGTTTGTAAATGCGTGAAACCTTTGATTTTCGCTAAACACATCGTCTTCCGCTTTTTCTGCATCTTTTTTTGCTTCTGCACTTTTAGCTTCAAGTTCACTGCATTTTGATGTGAGTCTTGTGATATCATCATTTGCAGATGCAATATCAACCTCAATGGAAAATCTTCTTGTTTCTATATTTTGAGTTATAAGGTCAATACTTTCAATTCTGCTTTGAGCCTCGCCCTTCTTTTGACGGATTTTAAGCACTTCGTCACGAGCCTGCTCAAGTGCCGCCATACGCTCAGCAAGCTTTCCTGCCAGCTCCTCGTCATTCTTTTCAAGCGAAGAAAGTTCAAGAGTAAGCTCATCAAGCTTTGTCTGGAGTCTGACTTTCTCTTTTTCTGTTTCAAGACGGTTAGCCTTTAAAGCTTCATCACGCTTTGACCATCCTGAAAGCTCGCTGTCAATTCTGAAGATATTTGCCTGATGATTTTCTATATTGTTTTTGAGAATTGCTTTTTGATTTTCTATTGTTGCGCCCTGAGTTTCAAGGGATGAAAGTCTTTCACGCTGAGCTTCAATCTCACCGTCAGTTTCTTTCATTTTCTGGTAGAGTTCATCACTCTGGCGATTATATTCATCAAGCGTATTTTTAGCCTGTTCAAATTCTTCGGACGCACTTTTATAAAGACTGTGCGTTTTTTCAGCCTCAGCCCTTTTTGTATCTGTAATTTCAAGGAGAGCACTTATCTCAATGCCCTTTAATTCTTCTCGCAAATCAAGGTAACGGATTGCCTTTTCGCTTTGCTTTTTAAGTGGCTCTACACGCTCAGTAAGTTCAGTCAATATATCACGTACACGCACAAGGTTTTCTTCGGTATGCCCGAGCTTACGCTCAGCCTCATTTTTTCTGTAGCGGTATTTGGAAATTCCTGCCGCCTCCTCAAAAATCTGACGGCGTTCTTCACCCTTTGACGAAACTATTTCGGCAATTTTACCCTGACCGATAATGGAATAACCGTCTCTGCCGAGACCTGTATCCATAAATAGTTCATTAATATCTTTAAGTCTGCAGGGGGTACGATTTATAAGATATTCACTTTCGCCGCTGCGGAAAACTCTGCGCGAAATTTCAACCTCGTCATAATCGCACGGAAGAAAATGTGTAGTATTATCAAGTACAAGAGAAACCTCGGCATATCCCAGCGGTTTACGCTTTTGTGTGCCCGAGAAAATAACGTCCTCCATTTTACCGCCGCGAAGTGTCTTTGCACTTTGCTCGCCCATTACCCAGCGTATAGCGTCGGAAATATTACTCTTACCGCTGCCGTTAGGTCCAACGATTGCAGTAATACCCTGATGCACTTCAATTACAGTTTTATCTGCAAAGGACTTAAATCCCTGCAGTTCAATTCTCTTAAGGTACATTAAATCACCCTACTTCTCCAATATACATTATATTCTATCATATAAGATAATTTTTTTCAAGTTATTTATAGCGAAAAAGCATTCATAAAGAATGCTTTTTTAATATCTCATCAAGATTTTCAATCACGTGTTTAACGGGATGCTTATCTGAGCTTACACTAATAAAATCAGCGTAGTTTTTTAGCTCTTCAACTGCATTTTCTGTCGCTATCCCTATATCAGCACTTTTAATAAGAGTGATATCGTTTTCATAATCGCCAATGCCTATTGTGATTTTACTGTTTGTAATTCCCTTGATTTTCTCAAGGCACATACCCTTGCCCGCATCCTTGCGGATTATTTCCACTCCTGTATTCCATGAGCGCATAATGCTATATTCGCTCCCAAATTCCTTGCGGAGTGTATCACGCAAAAAGAGAGCATCCTTTTCACTTTGCGTTACTGCAAGAAGCTTGTACGCTTCATTCTTAAGAGTACTTTCAAAGCCTTTATCAAGCAGGATTGTTTCATTAAAGGTGTACGCCATCACTCGCTCGGTTTCCACAAGGCTACAAATACGGTGCACCACTTTTCCAAAATCATTTGGAAGAACTGCCCCGTAGATTAGCTCCATCGGCTCAAAGCTTGCTACAACGGCTCCGTTAATTGATGCTATGGGTGCATTTATCGCTATGCGGTTTTGATAAGTTTCCTTTATATACTGCGGTGTACGTCCCGTTGCAACAGTAAATTTTCCGCCCTGACGAACAAAATTTTTTACCGCATTTTCCGTTTCGTCGGAAAGAATACAGTTGTGCACAAGCGTGCCATCAATATCGGAAATTATTAAAATGCCGTCATATTTGTTTTTCATGATTATCATCCTGCTTTTTGAATTTATATACTTATTATAGCGAATTTACAAATTAAAATCAATCATAAGCTTGGTTTACATATAAAAGATAGTAAAAGTTGCTGGACAAATAATAAAAAGAATTGTATAATATAATCAAATTCAAATAAGTTTGGAGAGTGTAAAATGAAGTTAATTATCAAAAACAACTATGATGAAATGTCTGCCTGGGCGGCACAGCATATTGCTGATGCAATAAACAACCACAAGGAAAATCGTCCGTTTGTTCTTGGTCTTCCTACAGGTTCATCACCTCTTGGTGTGTACAAAAGACTTATTGAGATGAACAAGGCAGGCAAAGTAACCTTTAAAAACGTTGTAACATTTAACATGGATGAGTACGTTGGTCTTCCCAGAGAGCATGACCAGAGCTACTGGTACTTTATGCATGATAACTTCTTCAATCACATTGATATCCCGAGAGAAAACATCAACATCCTTAATGGTATGGCAGATGACCCTGAGGCAGAGTGTGCGCGTTATGAAGAGAAAATCAAGTCATACGGCGGCATTGACCTTTTCCTCGGCGGAAGCGGTGTAGACGGACATATTGCATTTAATGAGCCATTTACTTCTCTTACATCACGCACAGGTGTACGTGCACTTACTCAGGATACACTTATTGCTAATTCACGCTTCTTCGACAATGACCCAAACAAAGTTCCCAAGACAGCTCTTTCAGTTGGTGTAGGAACAGTTTGCGATTCAAAGAAGGTTCTTCTTCTTATCAGCGGTCATAATAAGGCACGCGCACTTCGACACTGTGTTGAGGGCGGTGTTGACCATGCATGGACCATCAGTGCACTTCAGCTTCATCAGGACGGAATTATCGCTTGTGATGAGGATGCATGCGGTGAACTTAAGGTC
Organism: Clostridia bacterium; assembly: GCA_045580605.1. Taxonomy (GTDB): domain Bacteria; phylum Bacillota; class Clostridia; order UMGS1883; family UMGS1883; genus UMGS1883. The sequence goes on from JAZNOC010000038.1 coordinate 8,177, forward strand.
GATACTTACAAATACTTTAAGGAAATTTACAAAGACGAAAAGTAAGCGTGCCGCTTAACCCACTTCGCGGACTAACTGAATTTAGGAACAACATTTTTTCTCGCGATAAAATGCTCAATTTCCTATACAGTAAAAAAAGATGCTGAAACAATGTGTTTCAGCATCTTTTTTTATTGAATATAGTATTTGTGTTTATAGTTTTGGTACATTTCGCTAAATTCTTCCTCGCCAGACTTAACCTGATTTAAGTATTCGTGAGCTTCAAAAGAACCATTTGCAATTTCTATAACACAAACTGCAATGTTTGAGCAGTGGTCCGAAACTCTTTCATAGTTAGTCAAAAGATCAGAGAGAATAAATCCAAGCTCCATAGTACAATCGCCCTGCCTGAGCCTTGTGATATGACCGTTTTTGATTTTTCTCTTAAGTCTGTCAATAACCTGTTCAAGCGGCTCTACACTCTTTGCAAGTTCAACGTCATCATTTAAAAGAGTATTTATTGTAAGTTCTAAAATCTCCGATACTGCTTTGGTTATGATTGCCAAATCGTCCTTAGCCTTTGCAGAAAACTGTATGTCCTTATCATAAATTTCTTTTGCTGCCTCCGCAACATTTAATGCATGGTCTGAAATTCTTTCCAAATCACCGATGCAGTGAAGCAGTTCCGTAACAACCTTACTGTCTTTTTCCGACATCTGACGGCCTGCAATCTTTACAAGATATGAGCTTGTCTTATCTTCGTACTGGTCAATTCTGCTTTCAAGCTCCTTGATTTCATTGAATATATTATCATCAAAATTATCAAGCAGGTTTGACGCCTTTACAAAACTGTCTCTTGAAAGCTTAGCCATATCACAAACAAGGTCCTTACACTTTTCTACAGCGAAAGAAGGAATTTCAAGAAATCTGTCATCAAGTGTATCGAAAACATCAACCTCACGCTCTTGCTTGTTAGGCTTAATAGATTTTATAACAAGCTTTTCTATTGAATTACAAAACGGGAGAAGAATAACAGTTGAAATTATGTTAAATGCAGTATGCACCACAGCTATATTAAATGCACTTATTCTTGTGTCCATAAATGCAAAACCGAAAATAGAGTTAAGCAGATAGAATATTCCGCAAACAATTGCAACGCCAATCATTTTGATATAAAGACAAGCAATAGCCACACGCTTTGATTCTGTGTTACCGCTTATTGAAGATATAATAGGCGTAATTGTTGTACCGATATTCTGACCAAGAATTACGGGAATTGCAGTTGAATATGGTATTACGCAGGTCAGTGCCAACGCCTGCAAAACACCGACAGAAGCAGATGAAGACTGGATTATCGCCGTAAAGAGCGTACCTACAATTATACCCATAATCGGATTGGAAAACATCGTAAGCATATTCGTGAATGTGGCGTTGTCTCTGAGACCTTCAACTGCGCCACTCATTGCCTCCATACCAAACATCAGAATGGCAAAGCCAACAAGAATTGACCCCGTGTTTCTTCTCTTATCGTTTTTAGCCGTTGTTATCATTATAAAACCGATTGCGGCAAGTATGGGTGTAAAGGAATCAGGTTTTAAGAGTTTAAGAATTGTCGCCGTTCCGCCTATTTCCGCAGTACTCAATAGCCACGCAGTAACCGTTGTACCTACGTTAGCACCCATAATTATACTGATAGTCTGCGCAAGCTTCATAATGCCTGAGTTAACAAAACCTACAAGCATAACAGTTGTCGCTGAAGAGGACTGGATAATTGCCGTAACAATAAGACCAAGTAAAAATCCCTTCCATCTTGTAGATGTAAGCTTTGCAAGAATTGATTCAAGCTTACCGCCCGCAAGTTTTTTGAGGCTGTCGCCCATCATGTCCATACCGTAGAGAAACAGTACCAAGCCACCAATTAAACCTAATATAGAGAAAATATCCATAAGTCCTCCTATGTAAAGATATTTTTAGTTTTACCCCGATAATTGTAAAATTCGTGAACGACTTAGATGACATTCATTTTGTTAAGTTTTGAACTAAAGTTCAAAGTGAAGTTGCATATGCAGTGAAGTTTTTGCTTTCGCAAATGTGAAGTTAAGTTTGCCACTCTGCCGTCAGGCAGAACTTCACTTACGAAGTAAACTTCACTACCTTCAGGTAACTTCACTTGCCCGTCAGTGCAAACTTAGTTGATTTCATCGAAGATGAAATCATTGTACCATAAATTTACAAAGTATGCAATAAAAATTTTGCACTCATTTTATTATGTAAGCTTCTGTATTTTCGTCCTCAATAACGTCAAGCGTTATTCCTTTGTCCTTAAAATAAGTTATGTTAGCACGCTTATTTCCTATTATTTTTGAAATATATTTTTTGTTTGCTCTTACAGTAATTTTCCGTTTTTCGCTAACGGACATCTCAATTTCGTTTCTTATTTTTCGGCTTTTCACAAGCTCACCAAACGACGGATGATACGGCCCCGTAACATAATTTTCCTTAAGAGACAGGCTGTCGGGCAAGCCTATACGCAAAACTGTAACGCCGTTTTCTTCAAAACACGCATAAAGCTTTGCAGAAAGCTCCACTGCTTCTTCAAGCGTTTGTGCGTTATACTTACCGTTTTTATAAAGCATATCAAGAGCTGTGTTTTTTAACACTATCGTAGGATAGATGCGTGTTTCTTCAGCACCTAAAGCAACAAACTTTTTTGCCGTCTGCACACTTTTTTCATCAGTATCAAGGGGAAGCCCCGTCATCATCTGAAGTCCAAGCACGGCACCGTTCTTTTTTATTATTTCTGATGCTTTTTCAACCTGAAAAGCATTATGTCCACGGTTTGACATAAGTAAAACATCGTCCGACATTGACTGAGCACCAAGCTCGATATTTTTTACGCCGTAGCCTGTTATTCTTTTTACAATATCATCGTCAATATAGTCGGGACGTGTTGAAAGTCTGATGCTACCAATACATTTTTTGTCAATATATTTTTGTGCAAGGGACAGGTAACTATTTTGCATTTCTTTATCAATACCCGTAAAGCTACCACCAAAAAATGCAATCTGCTCTGCAAAGCCACCCATTGTTTCGAGATGAGCGTTTATTATTTTTTCTGCATCCAAAATCGTAGGCGGGCTCTCTTTCCCGCTGATTGTCCGCTGATTACAAAATGCACAATCGTTGGGACAACCCTCGTGAGGGATAAAAATTGGAATAATCAT
>JAZNOC010000039.1:0-16118 GCA_045580605.1 Clostridia bacterium
ATAATCGTCAACTGCCTTTATAACTGCGCATAAGAAAAGCAAAAACTGTGCGTTATCGTAGGGTGTTTCACCTGGGTCAAAGAGATTTTTACCCGTATTTGTTGAAATTGACCAGTTGTTATGCTTACCGCTGCCGTTCACGCCTTCAAAGGGCTTTTCGTGAAGCAAGCACACAAGCTTGTGCTTCTGTGCGATTTTGCGCATAAGCTCCATCGTAATCTGGTTATGGTCAGTTGCAATATTTGTTGTTGTAAAAATAGGAGCAAGCTCGTGCTGGGCGGGAGCAGCCTCGTTATGCTCTGTTTTTGCAAGTACACCTAATTTCCAAAGCTCCTCATCAAGCTCCTGCATAAAGTCAGCAACACGTGCCTTTATGCTTCCGTAATAGTGGTCATCAAGCTCCTGACCCTTTGCAGGCTTTGCACCGAAAAGTGTTCTGCCTGTAAAAATAAGGTCAGGGCGTTTGTTATACATTTCTTCATCAACAAGAAAATACTCCTGTTCGGGACCTACCGTTGTTTTAACGCTTGTAATATCGTTATTTCCGAAAAGCTTTACAATACGCAAAACCTGTTTTTCAATAGCTTCCATTGAACGCAGAAGCGGTGTTTTTTTATCGAGAGCTTCACCACCGTAAGAGCAAAACGCTGTCGGGATGCAAAGCGTCTTTCCTTTTATAAAGGCATAGCTTGTCGGGTCCCAAGCGGTATAGCCACGTGCCTCAAAGGTTGCACGAAGACCGCCCGACGGAAAGCTTGATGCGTCAGACTCCCCCTGAACAAGCTCTTTGCCTGAAAACTCCATAATAACGGTGCCGTCGTCCTTAGGCGAAATAAAGCTGTCGTGCTTTTCGGCAGTTATCCCGGTCATAGGTTGGAACCAGTGTGTAAAATGTGTTGCACCATTTTCTATTGCCCAATCACGCATTGAATTTGCAACAACATTTGCAACATTGATGTCTAGCCTTTTACCCTCTTTTGATGCTTTTTGCATTGCGTTATATATTTCTTCAGGAAGTCTCTCCTTCATAATTGTTGCGTTAAACACATTGCATCCAAAAATTTCTGCTATTTTATTCATATCTATACTCCTTTGTGAAAGAAAAAACTACGCTCTGGGGTGTGCCTTTTTGTAAATTTTCTTGATATTATCCTTAAGTACCTGATTATAAAGCCGTGTTGTTTCGACATCGGAATGACCAAGCATCTCCGAAACGGCGTTTATATCTGCCCCGTTTTGCAAAAGATGTATTGCAAACGAATGACGAAGCGTCTGTGCATTTATATCTGTTTTTATTCCCGCCATATCGGCATAGTGGCGAAGAATTTTCCAAAAGCCCTGCCTTGTAAGCGGCGTGCCTGAGCAGTTTACGAAAAGTGTTTTTATACGTCCATCACGCACCATCAGGGGACGTGCCTTTTTTATGTAATTGTCAAGTGCCTCAGCCGCCTGCTTGCCGATGGGGATATACCTTTTATTTTTGCCGGCGTTGCACAAAAGCATTCCGCCATAAATATCAACATCCTTAACGCTGAGTGCAATAAGCTCACTCACCTTAATCCCTGTGGCATACACAAGCTCGAGCATTGCCTTATCACGGTAGCCCTTGAGATCAACGCATTTAGGCTGGTTTAAGATTTTGACAATCTCTCGGGGGGCAATTACTGACGGAAGCTTTTTCTCCGTCTGCGGTCTTACGATTGATGACGCTGGGTTTTTATCAATTACATTTTCCTCAATTAAAAAAGCGTAGTACTTTTTTATTGCGGCAACACTTCGAAGAATGGTGGAATTTGCCTTCCCGTGCATCTTCATCGTTTCAATATATTCATTTATCTTTTTATCGGAAACCCTTGTAATGTCTCTTACCCTTTTTTGCTTAAGGTAATCACAGTAGGACTCCATATCCTTTATGTAAGACGAAACAGTGTTTTCCGAAAGAGCAGTTTGTTCTAAATACTGCCTGTAATTATCCAGCTGATTTTTCATCGTACAATTCCTCTAAGTTTACATAATAAATTTATTGTACACCATATTAAGTCCAATGTATATATCCAAATTGCACATATTTTTTTTGCTTTTTTCGTTATTTTAGAACAAAATCGCACATATCAGTTTAAAAAAAACGGCTTCCACGCTCGCCGAAAGAATGGAAATCACAAAAAACAAGGCGGCATCTCGCCTTTTTATTGTACAAGGCTCCCTGCCGGAGAGCACTGCATTTTTTCTCCGTTTTAATATGCCGAGGGTAAAGAGTGTCATCACCGGAAGGATTGAAAAGCACTGCGGAAGTGCCGATGCCAGTGTAACCTTTATTCCAAACGAGCTTAGAAGATACATCGCACAAAACGTATCGACTACCCCCCTTGCCACCATAACGGGCTGTGCGCTCACGCACGACGTGATGCTGTGAAAAAGAAAAACAGAAAATATCCAAAGCATATTTGTCCACGCCGTTTTTAAAAAGCTTTCTACGCTTAACGAAGGGACAAATTCTAAATCCTCAGAAAAATCAAATCCTGTACCACGCATCTGTGCGTAAAAAAGCACAATGCCTATTACCGCCCCCAGTGCATAATTCACCAGGGTTATGACAAGCTTTTTTCGGTCTAACGAATTTATTTTCACGAGCACCACCTCAAGACAATACTATGCCTGTCCCTTGGGGTTTATTACATTACGCTTAAAATATCATAAAGCTGCTTAGGCGTATCTGCAATCACATTTGCGCCGCTTTCCTCAAGCTCGTTTTCTCCGGCATAACCATAGCTTACGCCTACAAATTCTATGCCATTTTTCTGTGCACCGACACAGTCGTGCATTCTGTCGCCAACCATTACTGTATCTTCTTTCGATGCGCCCAAAGCTTTCATAGCATTTTTTATTACGTCTGCCTTGTCTGTGTTTCTTCCGTCAAGCTCGCTTCCCTCGATAAGGCTGATAAAGGGCGTGATACCGTATTTATCGGCAATCCTTTGAGCAAAAACGTGTGGCTTGCTTGTTGCTATAACAAGCGTTTTTCCGTCCTCTTTGAGTTTGGAAAGCATATCAAGCACACCGTCATAGATCTTGTTTTCAAATATTCCTATGGGGGCAAAACGCTCGCGGTATACCCTTACAGCTTCCTCGGCGTCTTTTTCCGAAAGCTTTGCAAAGCTCATAAACTGCTCCTTCAGTGGCGGTCCGACAAAGATTTCAAGTTCGTCAAGAGAATGCTCTATATTAAAATGATTAAGGGCATAGCTTACGCAGTTTACGATGCCCTCTTTTGAATCGGTAAGAGTTCCGTCAAGGTCAAAAAGAATAAATTTAACCAAAAAATCACAACCTTAGTTATAATGAGTATTGAATTTTGAGTGTTTTTCCTATATAATACCATTGTTTGTCTTTTGGGGCAACTAATTTTTACACGTAAGGACTGATTTAATGATAAAAAGACATACAGGTCTTTTAGCCAAAACGGCTCTTTTTACGGCAACAATAATATGGGGTACTACCTTTTTCATAATGGAGGGTGCCATAGAAAATATCGGCATATATACGCTTTTATCGTTCAGATTTATTTTTGCGGCAGCGCTACTTGCAGTTATTCTTCACAAAAGCCTTAAAAAGATTGATAAGGGATATATCCTGCGTGGTTTTGTTTTGGGAGCATTTAATATACTGGCATACATCGCACAAACGTATGGTCTTGCAGACCCTGCCACCACACCAGGCAAAAACGCATTTCTTACGGCAATTTACTGTATTCTGGTGCCTTTTCTTTTCTGGGCAGTTACGAAAATACGCCCCGATGTTTATAACATAGTTGCGGCATTTTTGTGTCTGCTTGGAATAACGCTTGTTTCGATAAGTGGCAGCGATTTCTCAAGCATCTGCAGGGGTGATTTGCTTACTCTTATAGGCGGAGTGTTCTTTGCATGCCACATGGTTTCTGTTTCAATTTTTTCTAAAAAATTTGATATTTTGCTTCTCACAATGCTTCAATTTATGTTTGCAGGACTCATTTCACTTATCGGCGCATTTACGTTTGACACTTTCCCGTCAGAAATTTCGTATGCAACGGTTGTATCCGTTTTATACCTTGCAATTTTTGCAACGTGTATATGCTATATTCTGCAAAATGTCGGGCAAAAATTTACACCGCCTGCAACCTCGGCACTTATACTGAGCCTTGAGGCAGTCTTCGGCATTATCTTCTCGGTTATATTCACATCGGAAACACTTACCCCAAGGCTTGTAATTGGCTTTATAGTTATCTTCCTTGCAATTGTAATTTCCGAGGTTAAACCATCTTTCAAATTTAAAAAAGAAGTCTGAGCATTGTCTCAGACTTCTTTTTGTATATAATTTATAATTTTTGGAAATTACTACATGGGAAGTAAACTGAAAGGTAAGTTTTTATGAAATTTAAAGACCTTTTTATATATTCCCCATCTGTGTCTAAAAGCTTTACTATGAATCAAGACTCAGAGACTTCTGACTATATGCCTCAAAAAAACGAGGGTGGGCCGACGATTTCGGGCAATTTCAAAAACGACATAGCACTTCTTGACAAGGAATTTGCCCTTGACAAAAGCGGCGATATAAAAAAACGTGAATTTACGGTAAAAATTTCAGGCCGTGATGTAAAGGCGGTTATTTATTTTGCCGACGGGCTTGTAAACAGGCAGTTTATAAACGATTTTATCCTTACCCCGCTTATGATTACGAGCAGAATGGTTAATATAGAAAGCTTTCGCAGTGTTTATGAGATGCTTCTTCCTCAGTCCGAGGCAACTCAGGTAAAGCTTTTAGGTGAGCTTTCGTTTAACATTAACTTTGGAAGCGTCATACTTCTTATAGACGGAATGAAGGATGCCATCAGCTTAGATGTAAAAGGATGGACGCATCGAGGTGTTGACGTTCCGCAGACGGAAAGAGTTATACGTGGACCCAACGATGCTTTTTCGGAACAATTAAGAGAAAACACTGCCCTCATAAGGCATCTGGTACGAAACAAATCTCTCATAAGTAAGGAATATAAATTAGGCAGGATAAGCCAGACTCCCGTTTCCGTAATGTACATCGAAAACGTTGCAAATGAGTCGCTTGTACAGGAAACCATTCGCCGTGTTGAAAACGTAAAGACTGACTATATTTTTGCTGCGGCAGAGCTTGAACAGCTTATTGAGGATAAAACCTTTGCAACTCTTCCGCAGTTTTTATCAACTGAGCGCCCTGACAGAGCTGCACGTGCTCTTCTGAGCGGAAAAGTTGTGATTTTGGTTGACGGCTCACCGTTTGTTTCAATACTTCCTACGACTATTTTTGAGCTTAACGAATCGGCGGAAGATAACTACCTGCGTTTTCCCTACGTTAATATGGTAAAAACTGTGAGATGGATTGCATTTTTGCTTTCTCTTTTTCTTCCGGGGCTTTATATTGCGATTGTAACATTTCATGCAGAACTACTCCCTACAAGTATACTGATGTCAATTATATCGAGTCGTGAGCTTGTGCCTTTTCCCACGCTGATTGAGCTGATTATAATGGAAGTTTCGCTTGAAATTATCCGTGAGGCAGGCGTGCGTGTTCCTGAGGCATCAGGTTCAACGCTGAGCATAGTGGGTGCTCTTATCCTGGGGCAGGCGGCAGTCAGTGCAGGGATTGTAAGTCCGATACTTATAATCATTGTATCAATTACTGCTATCGGCTCGTTTGCAACACCAAACTATTATCTTGGACTTTCGGCAAGAATTTTACGGTTTGCCTATATTTTCCTTGGTGCTTTTGCAGGCTTTCTTGGAATAACTGTAGGTGCTTTTATTCAGGTGCTTTTATGGACAGAAACGAAGTCTATGGGTGTAGAGATGTCTGCCCCGTTTGCTCCCATTACAAAAAGCGGTATTCCACCGGCAATCTATTTCCCGCCTATATGGAAGCAAGAACACCGTGATGACTATATCAACGCAAAGATAAAGCGTTCGCAGCCGCATATTTCCCGTAAATGGCGTAAATGAGGATGACAGAGTCATCCTCTCTCAAGGTAAAAAAATGATACTAAAGGGTGATTTTTAATGAAGCAAAGAAGCGGAAGTCTGAGCATAGCCATTTTATGCTCCTGTGCTATTATAGCAAAGCACCTTGTTATCGGTCCTGAATATATGATAGACGCAACAGGAAATGCTGCCTGGCTTGAAATTACAGGCAAGTGCTTGCTTTCGGGCATTGTACTTTCCGTCTTAATGGCTCTTTACAAGCCTCTCTTTCCCAGTTCTCCCGAAGAGCTTTTTAAGTCATCCTTAGGGGTTGTAGGAAAAACCATTTTGTCCTATGTTTACGCATTTGGTTTTATTCTTCTTAATGCAGGTCTTTTAAGACTTCTTGTCGATGCACTCAACTCCGTAATGGCGGCAAATGCCCCGAGGGAATTTTTTGCACTCTTTGTAATCACGGCGGTTTTTTTTGCCTCCTTTTGCGGTCTGCGTGCATCAGGAAATCTTTGCACGATAATCTTTCCGTTCGTTGTCCTTACACTGATTGGAGTATGTGTCATCCTACTTCCCCACTACAGAGCAGATAACATTATGCCTATCTTAGGAAAAGGCGCAGATGCTTTGGCAACCTCAATTTTTACAAAGCAATTTGTTTTCCCCGAGCTTGTTTTGCTGTTGTTTCTTTCCCCAAAGCTTGGCTCTTTTAAGGAGCTTAAAAAGGCGGGTGCTCTTACCATTTTGTTTGTTTCCGTCTTTTCAATTTTGTTTACGCTTGTGTACTGCCTTACAATTCCCTATCCTGCATCGGAGAAATTTTTCCTTCCGCTTTATCAGATGACACGCCTCATAAAGGCGGGAACATTTTTGCAAAGACTTGAGCCGCTTGCCGTGTTTATATGGACAAGCTGTATAATGTGCAGCATGAGCATTTTAACTTCGGTGAGTGCGTCGCTTTTGTCGGGAGACCACCAGACAAGGCAAAACGGCTTTGTCCCTGTTGTAATAAGCATTTCTTTATTCCTTGCGATGCTTTCTTCAAATGAGGTTTTACAAATTGACCTATACGAAAAGCTGCTTGACTACTGCTATATCCTCTATCCATTGATACCATTTGTTGTAATCTTAATTGCCAGACTCAGAAAGGGCGGTGCAACTTCTCAATGAAAAAAATAGTGATGTGCATCGTTTTGTGCGTATTTCTCCTGACAGGCTGCGTATATGGAACGGATGTTGACGAGCAGGCATTTGTGATTGCCATAGGTCTTGAGCCGGGCACTCAGTATAACTACCGTGCCACCTTTGTTTTCAGCAATCCGTCTTCAGGTAGCTCAAGCGATAAAGGAGGCGGTGGCTCCGACAAGGGAAAAAGCTCGGATATTGTTACTCTTGAGGCACCTACCATTTTTTCTGCAGTGAGAAGACTAAATGACCTTAAAAGCAAAAAAATCAACCTTACACATACCAAAATAGTTGTGTTTTCTGATAAGCTTGCCAAGGACGGAGTTTCGGATATTGTAGAGGGTCTTTCTTCCTCACGTGATTTTCGCCCGAACACGCTTTTGTGCATTTCTGAAGGCAGTGCCGAAGAATATCTTCAGGCTGTAAATCCCAAGCAGGAGACTTTTATTGATAAGTATTTTGACCATGCAATGCAAAAGGTTGTTACTGACAGCGTTAATGAGTCATACCTTTATTACCTTTACTTTAATATTGTGGATACAAACTTTGGAAGCCTTGTCCCGCTTGTGGGAACAAGCAGTAAAAAGCTTGATGAAGCTACGCCCGCTCCTTACCTTGCTGACGATTTTGCGCTAAACGACTTTGCTGGAGATATCATAAAAAACGCTGAAAATGATACTGAATTCAGTGGCGGGGCAGTTTTAAAGGACGGCAAGCTGGTAGCCAAAATAGGAAGCCTTTATACAGATATCTCAAGACTTATCTGCGACGAGTTTCATCCCGACAGCTACAGCTTCCTGCACAAAGAAAGTGGAAAATATGTAACAATCAGGATTATGCAGCACGCACGAATTAGAACTGATGCTAGTCTTCGCAGCGGCAATGCAGTTATAAGAAAAGAAGTGCCGCTTGATATCCGCTTCGTTGACCCTGCAGGCGTTATAAAAAACAAGGAGGACTCCGACAAGTTTTTATCTTATGTTTGTGCACTTCTCAGCGAAAAGGCAGATGCTTTGATTTTAAAATCTCAAACCGAATATGACAGCGACTTTCTCGGACTCGGCGAGGATATAAAGCATCTTTTTAAAGACCTTGACTCGTGGGAGAAATTTAACTGGAAAGAAAAATACTCTGACGCTGATATAGATATAAAATTCACTGTAAATTCAACAGATTTTGAGGAAGTTAAGTAAATGAATATTTTTCAGTATATATTCACAATTCTTTATATTTGGGTTCTCGTATATACGGGCTCTATGTTTATATCAAACATTCGCAGCCGCCACCTTTTGGCGGCGGCGAACTCTCTTATTTGCACCCTACTGTCGCTTGCACTTTTCCTGTTGTATGTTTTAATATAGGATTGACTTACCATCTGATTTTTTATATAATATAGCAAATCAGAAAGGTTGGTAATGCTATATGAAAAGTTCACAGATCCGCTCTATGGTCATCGGGGCAATTTTCGCTGCACTGATTTGTGTATCTACAATGTTTTTCCCTGTCAGTATCGGGCACGGTTTCGTAAATATAGGAGATTGCTTTGTTATATTATCGGGTTGTCTGCTCGGCGGAGGTTTTGGAGCAGTGGCAGCGGGTGTTGGTGCATCGCTTGCAGATATTCTGCTTGGCTATGCAGTCTACGCCCCCGCAACCTTTGTAATAAAAGCGTTAATGTCGCTTTTTGCCGCTTTAGTCTTTAAGAGATTAAGAAAAAAGTCATTTACTCTGTCTGCACTTATCTCCTGCATCGTTTCGGAAGCTATTATGGTTATAGGATATTTTACATACGAGTTTTTTACCTTCGGTTTTGGCGGAGCAACTGTTGGAATTACGGGGAATCTGATGCAAGGAGCCGTAAGCAGTGTCTTTGCAATTATTATCCTTACAATTTTCAATAAAAACAGTAGCTTAAAAAAGTTTTTTAAATTATAATATCTTTTTCTTGACGGAATGAAGATTTTATAATATCATAATTATGCCGTCTGGCTTAACATTTAGCGGCAGAAAGGAGATTATATATGACGTTTGAAAAAATTAAGGAAATTATCGTAGATGCAATGGGAAACCGCTTACATATCGACCCCGATGCTATGAGCGAAAACACCGAATTTATTGCTGATATTCACGCTGACAGCGTGGACATAGCAACAATCATCTGCGATATTGAAGATGAATTTGACATCGAAATTGAGGAAGAACAGCTCGAAGGTATTAAAACCATTGGAGATGTTGTTGAAAGAATTGAAGAGATTCTTAACTAATAAAAAAGGGGTATTTTTGTGGACATCAAGGACTTTCAAAAAAAAATAGGCTACTTTTTTAAGGATAGCTCTCTTTTGAAAACGGCTCTTACTCACTCCTCGTACGCTTACGAAAAAGGTATCGAAAGCTACGAAAGGTTTGAGTTTTTGGGTGATGCCATCGTGGACTTTCTCGTTGGCGAATATCTGTTTAATAATTACCCCGATATTAATGAAGGTTATATGAGTCGCATACGAGCATCGCTCGTATGCGAAAAGGCTCTTGCCGAGCTTGCCAAAGAGATTGGTATAGGCGAATGTATTCTTCTCGGAAATGGTGCAAATCAATCCGGCGACAGAAGCCGTCCGTCGATTTTATCAGATGTTTTTGAGGCTCACATTGCAGCAATGTACCTTGATGCAGGGCTTGATAATACCCGTGATTACCTGCTCTCCATATACGGAAGCAGAATTGATGAAACTGTCCGCAGCGGCAAGTTTGTAGATTTCAAGACAAACCTTCAGGAAAAGCTGCAGAAAAACGGTGCCTGCGATATTCGATACAAGCTTGTCGGCGAGGAAGGTCCCGTTCATAACTGCGTATTTACAGTTGAGGTTTCCCTAAATGGCAAGGTTATCGGCAGTGGCTCGGGAACGAGTAAAAAAGAGGCTCAGCAATCCGCCGCAGCCGATGCATTAAAAAATTTAAAATAAGCTTAAAAAAGTGTTGACAATTGGGTTTGCATTTGCTATAATAAGCAGGTCAGATTTGTTTGGAGAGGTATCGAAGTGGTCATAACGAGGCGGTCTTGAAAACCGTTTGTCCGAAAGGGCGCGTGGGTTCGAATCCCACCCTCTCCGCCACATTTTAATAACATGCAAGGAGCTTCTTTAAGAAGCTCACTTGATTTTAGCTTTACCTTGGAGAAGTACTCAAGAGGTCGAAGAGGCGCCCCTGCTAAGGGTGTAGGTCGGGCAACCGGCGCGAGAGTTCAAATCTCTCCTTCTCCGCCAAAAACGGATATCCACATTTGTGGGTATCTGTTTTTTTGTGCGTAAATTTGTGCAGATTTGAACTTGAGTGCCGAGGCGCGAGGGGGACGTGTGCGACCGCTGCCAGTGGCAGATGAAGGGAGCACTAAGGAGTAATTGTAACGCAGTTTATATGAGTGCGACTTGTCGTGCGAAATAGAAACTGTGTTACAATTAGGCTTCACAGAAGCAAATCTCTCCTTCTCCGCCATTTTAAAAACCGCTATATATTGGCATAAACGCCTATATATAGCGGTTTTTGCGTGTTTTTGAAAATCAAAATAAATCAAAAAAAGTCAAATAAAATGCAAAAGCAAGTAGTCAAAAAGTAGTCAAACTACACCCACATAAAAAAGACAACGAAAAGTAGTTTTTCAAAATCCACTTATTCCCCAACTTAAAAGTTTTGACAGATTATGAATGAATGATTGATTTTTATACTTAATAATGCTAAAATAACTTATGAAAAATATTTTTAGAGGAATAAGTGTAATGCAAAACAACCGTTCAGGCATATCAAAAACAAGGGGAATTTATTTTCTGCGACTGGCAGGCAGAGTTATCATTTTTCTTATTGCGATTTTAATGTACATATTTGACAGAAATGAATTTAATATAGCAGACGGATGGAATTTTTTAAATAAGGTTTCGCCACTTCACATCTTATGGGCAATCTGGATGCTGGATATGTTTTTGCAGCTGATACCTGTAAAAGCACATATATCTATAGGCTCTCAAAAGATATTTTCAGGCTTGTTCAGGCCTATAAAGAAAAAGATAAACTACAGAAACTTAAAGCAGTACATAAAAGATACAACTGCGTCGGCGTACAAAGTAATGATTATTTGGATTGCTCTTACTGTTATAGTAAGTGGTTTGCATATTGCAGGCGTAATCGACACAGGTATGATGATTTTAATTGCAACATTCTTCTATGTGTGCGACTTGATATGTGTGCTTATATGGTGCCCGTTCAGGCTTATAATGCATAATAAATGCTGCACAACCTGCCGAATATTTAATTGGGACCACCTGATGATGTTTTTGCCGATTGTTGCAGTAAACAGCGTCTATTCCTGGTCGCTCGTTATATTCTCACTTATGATATGGCTTGTCTGGGAAGTATGTGTGTTTACATATCCTGAAAGATTCTGGGAAAACAGCAATATGGCACTTAAATGCTCAGAGTGTACCGATAAACTCTGTACACAGTACTGCAGAAAATTAAGAAATAAATAAGATATGTTGTAAAGAGCTGAGTTAACTTGGCTCTTTTTTCTTGTGCATTTGTCCGAAATTGCATAAAAGTTTACAGATAACTTGACAGTTGTAAACCAAATATGTTAACATATTAAAGTATGATGTTTGTTACACCCGAGGAGAAATGCAAAAATGAATAAGCAAATAGAAAAGTTAAAATCAGAGAAGAATGCCGTAATCCTTGCCCACTACTATGCACCTGACGAGGCACAGCAGGTTGCCGATTATGTCGGCGACTCCTTCTATCTTGCCAAGGTTGCAAAGCAAACTGCGGCAGATATTATTGTGTTTTGCGGTGTTTCGTTTATGGGCGAAAGCGCAAAAATACTCAATCCTGACAAAAAGGTTCTTATGCCTGATTTAACGGCAGACTGCCCTATGGCACACATGGTTGAGCCCGCTATTATAGATGAAATGAGAGATAGGTTTGATGACCTTGCTGTTGTGTGTTACATTAACTCAACTGCAAAGCTGAAATGCCAAAGCGATGTATGCGTTACATCGTCAAACGCTGTAAAGATTGTCAAAGCATTACCGAATAAAAACATATTCTTTATTCCCGACCGTAATCTTGGAAGATACGTTGCCGAGCAGGTCCCGGAAAAGAACATTATTATAAACGATGGGTATTGCCCGATTCACGCTTCAATAACCAGTCAGCAAGTGATTGATGCAAAAAAGAAGCATCCTGCAGCCAAGGTGATTTCGCACCCCGAATGCGAGAAGGAAGTTCTTGAAATATCCGACTACATAGGCAGCACCGCAGATTTGATAGAGTACGCAAAGCAGAGTGATTGTGCTGAATTTATTGTTTGTACTGAAACGGGTGTTGAGTACAAGCTGATGAATGACAACCCTGATAAAAAATTTATTTTCGTAAATCCCATGCCCTGCTGCAGTGATATGAAGCTCAACACGCCTCAAAATATACTCTCGGTTTTACAAAACGAGGATAATGTGGTAGAAATTGATGAAGAAATGCGGCTTAAAGCTTTAGTTCCGCTTGACAGAATGCTGGAGTGTGCAAAATAATATGAATACAGATATATTGATTGTGGGATGCGGTGTCGCAGGGCTTTACTGTGCACTGAATTTCCCCGAAAACAGAAATGTTTTAGTTGTAACAAAGAATATAGCCAGAAAAAGTGATTCCTACCTTGCACAAGGCGGAATCTGTGTTTTAAGGGATGAAGAAGATTACCCGTCTTTTTTTGAAGATACAATGAAAGCCGGTCACTTCGAGAATAACCCCGATTCGGTTGACATTATGATTCGCTCGTCCCGAGGTGTTATTGAGGACCTTGTTTCATTCGGTGTCCGCTTTGAAAAGAACGGTGATGCCTTTACTTACACAAGAGAGGGAGCTCACTCAACACCGAGAATTCTTTTTCATGAGGACGAAACAGGCAAAGAAATTACATCCAATCTCTTGGAAACCGCAAGAAATCGCAAAAACATAACGCTCATAGAAAACTTCACGATGATTGACCTTATCTGTGATGATAATATGTGCTACGGAATTATAGGTCATGACGAGCATGGTAGCTATCAGATAATAAACGCAAACTATACTGTGCTTGCAACAGGCGGAATAGGCGGTTTGTTTGAGCATTCAACCAATTATCGGCACTTAACGGGCGACTCTCTTGCACTTGCAATCAAATACGATATTAAATTAAAGCATATTGATTACATACAGATTCATCCTACAACCCTGTATACCAAAAAGGACGGCAGAGAGTTCCTTATATCAGAATCGGTACGAGGTGAGGGTGCAATACTCCTTAACTCTAAAGGAGAACGCTTTGTCAATGAGCTGCTCCCACGTGATGTAGTTACAAAAGCGATTTTTGACGAAATGAAAAAAGAAGGAAGCGAGCACGTGTGGTTATCGCTGGCTCCAATTCCGGAAGAAGAAATAAAAACGCATTTCCCGAATATCTACAAACGCTGTCTGGAAGAGGGGTACGATGTTACAAAAGAGCCTATTCCCGTAGTACCGTCGCAGCATTACTTTATGGGCGGAATTGATGTTGACGAATTCAGCAAGACGAGTATGGACAGGCTGTACGCAGTTGGTGAAACGGCTTGCAACGGAGTTCACGGCAGAAACCGTCTGGCAAGCAATTCACTTCTTGAAAGCCTTGTATTTGCCAAACGTGCGGCGTCGCATATAAACCTGAATTATAGCGTTTTAAAAGACCAAATCGTACCTGACGTTAATTCATCAGAATATGAAAACTATCAGGAAAAATATAAGGAGTTAATCTTAACTTCAATAGAAAAGGAGCAAAAAAGCCATGAATAACATTACAATGAAGCTGAACGCAGATGATATGATTTTGTCGGCACTGAAAGAAGATATTACAAGCGAGGACATTACAACCAATTCCGTTATGCCGCAATACAAAGCCGGAGAGGTTGAGCTTATTTGCAAAGAAGATGGTGTAATTGCAGGTCTTGACGTATTCAAAAGAGTGTTTGAATTGTTGGATGCAAGCACAGAGATTACATTTTTCTGCAAGGATGGCGACCAAGTGAAAAACGGTCAGAAGCTCGGCATAGTTCGTGGTGATATAAGAGTTTTGCTTTCCGGCGAGCGCACTGCACTTAACTACCTGCAAAGAATGAGTGGCATCGCAACATATACCAGGAAGATTGCCAACCTTCTCGAAGGTACGAAAACAAAATTACTTGATACAAGAAAAACAACACCAAATATGCGTGTGTTTGAAAAATATGCAGTAAAGGTCGGCGGCGGATACAATCACAGATTTAATTTGAGCGACGGTATTCTCCTGAAGGACAATCACATCGGAGCTGCCGGCGGTGTAAAGGAAGCAATTCAAATGGCAAAAGAATATGCACCCTTTGTCCGCAAAATCGAGGTTGAGGTTGAAAATCTTGATATGCTTAAAGAAGCACTTGAAGCAGGTGCCGATATCATTATGCTTGACAATATGAGTGTTGAGGATATGAAAGAAGCTGTCAGACTTACTGCAGGCAAAGCCGAAACTGAGTGCAGCGGCAATGTAACGAAGGAAAATGTACAAAGACTTGTTGATATCGGTGTGGATTATATATCAAGCGGTGCACTTACACATTCATCGCCGATTCTTGACCTTTCGTTAAAAAACCTTCACGCAGTTTAATGGGAGGAAAATATGAGGGCAGAAGAAAGAAGAAAAGAAATTGTCAGCTTTATGATGCAAACTCACGAAGCGGTATCCGGCGGGCAGCTTTCAAAGCAGCTTGGCGTATCGCGACAGATTATTGTGCAGGATATATCTGCTTTAAAGGCTGCAGGGTTTGATATTATGTCAACTCATAGCGGATATGTTATGAAGACAAAACCGTTAACCTCCAAAGTATTCAAGGTAATTCATTCGGACGAGGATGTTGAAAAAGAGCTTACCCTGATTGTTGACCTGGGTGGAACTGTTGAAGATGTGTTTATCTATCATAAGGTTTACAACAAGGTTGTAGCACCTATGGGAATAAAGTCAAGACGTGATGTGGAAATTTTTTTAGAAGGCATTGCCTCCGGAAAATCCAGTTTGCTTAAAAATGTTACATCAGGGTACCATTATCACACTGTTTTAGCTGAAAGGGCGGAAACCCTTGACCTAATTGAAGAGAAATTGAAGGAATTTGGTTTTCTTGCACCGCTGCAGGAATATGAGCCTGCCGAAATTATAGGCTCGTAAAACCCCAAAATAGATTATTAAACAAAAAAGATGTAAGCGTTGAGCTTACATCTTTTTCTATTTTCTTATTTATCTATGCTTCTTATCGCATCTGCAACCTGCTTGCCACAAGCGTCGATACCTGCATCTGTCAAATGAATGTAGTCAGGCAGGATAAACTCAGCAATGTTGGGCTTTACAAGTGCGTTAAGGTCATTTATCTGAATACCCATTTCCTTAAGCACGGGAACGATAGCCGCATTGTACTCATCAATAACTTCGTTATGGTCATAAGGATTTCTGGGGTCAACTGCAGTTGTTGTTGCAAATATTACCTTGTCGGTAATTGCAAGAAGCTTTGTCGCAATTCTCTTCATAATTTTTATGTAGTCTTCAAGCGATGTAAAACTGCCATCCTCAAAAATCTGGCATATATCCCACAAGCCGTTGTTCCAGTGAATAATATCGGCTTTGTTAATCTCTCCTCTGAGGTCAAAAAGCATTCTCAAAGTATAACTTGAAAATCTACAGTTATCTTCAGGCTGCCAAACCTCGTACTCGTCTTTTAAAAGTTCGGGCACAACTTTGCCGTATCCCAAACGGATTGAATCGCCCAAAAGAACTACTCTCTTCATAATAAAACACTCCCAATTTTGTGATGTCTATATAATACTACACCCCAAAAAATAAGTCAACCCCATAAATATATTTTTAAAAGCATCTTTTCCACACAAAATCCA
>JAZNOC010000040.1:0-20335 GCA_045580605.1 Clostridia bacterium
TTCCTTTCCCCAAAAAGCAGGGTCTGCTTTTCGGGGTCCCCGAAAGTCGCAAGACTTTAAGGGGAAAAGGAGCAAACGAGCGACAAGTTTAAGTTTTACTAAACTTAAACCATAGCGAGCCTTGCGACGCTCGAGAGGCGAAGTTTGTTCGTAGCAAAAGGCTTACAAAAAAAGAAAAATCTCATAATATGAGATTTTTCAACCAAAATATAAAGCTCTAAATATTTCCGTGTTTAACCACGATCATATATAATAGGTCGCCTTTTGCGATCTGGGCGATTTTAACATCCCCCTATTTAAAATATGTAGTTTTCCATTTCCTTTCTTACGAAATCTAAATCTTCACGATATGTCATACCAATCCATGTGTCAGGGCTACGCAGTACCTTTATCTTTGCATCTTCATTTTTAATTATTTCCGCCACAAAGTTCGGCAGAACATATTCCCCCTTAAGCTTGTCATCAAGATTACTGAGGAAATTAACAAATCCGTTTTCGAGTCTTTCAAAAACATCAGGGAAAAATCCCCACATATTCATTGATACATCCGTATCAAGCGGAAGAAGCGTATCCTTACCGATGTTATAATTCTCTGTAATCTTTGTGAGATATCCGTCTTTAACCTCGCACACGCCACGCGTTACAGTACCATTATCACTAAGTGTATTTTTAAGCTTGTACGCGACCATGCACATTTCGTCAGAATTATCAAAATGGTCTGCCACAACCTTGTAAGCTCTTTCTCCATAGTAATCGTCAGAATTTACTACCACAAACGGAGTGTCGATAACATTTTTTGCACAAAGAACTGCCTGCACTGTCCCCCACGGTTTTGCACGCTCACTCGGGCATACTATACCCCCGGGCAAATCATGAAGTTCCTGAAATGCGTAACTAACATCAATAACCTTTTCTGTATGCCTTCCTATAATCTGCCTGAAGTCGTGCTCCATTTCTTTTTTTATTACAAAAACAACCTTTTCAAAACCCGCTTTTTTTGCGTCGTTAACGGAATAGTCAAGCAGTATCTCTCCATTTTTCCCAATCGGCTCAATCTGCTTAAGACCGCCGAAGCGGCTGCCTGCTCCCGCTGCCATAACAAGAAGTGTCTTTTTCATTTTCCCATCCCCAATCTAATTCAAGTATATTTTATTTTACAAAAAAAGTCAAGTTTATTCAAAATTACAGTTGTAAAAGCAAAACTAATGGTGTATAATACTTTTCAGGGAGGTGTTTCTATGACACAGGTAACGAAAGATATGATAATTATGGATGTTCTTAACTTAGATAGAGGTACAGCTCAGTTTTTCCTTGAAATTGGAATGCACTGCCTCGGATGCCCGTCTGCAAGTGGAGAGTCAATTGAAGATGCGTGTGCAGTTCACGGTGTTGATGTAGATACTCTTGTGAATAAAATCAATGATTATCTTGCAAGTAAATAAATAAAAACCATTAAAAGACGTAGAGGTTACTCTCTACGTCTTTTTAGTTGCAGTAATTCTCGCACTCCGCAAATGAAAATAAACACGGCAAAGCACTTGCTTAAAATGGAGGAAGACAGCCTTACCGCAATATAAGCCCCCAAAAGAGAGCAGGGAATGCCCGTAACAATCATCGGCAAGGCAGAAAATTTTACATTTTTGTTTTTGATATGCACAATAAGTGCCACAATTGCCGTCGGCACAAAGTAAACAAGGTTTATCGTCTGGGCAGTGTGCTGATTTACGCCTAAAAGCATTGTAAGTGCGGGAATGAGTATCATTCCTCCGCCGACACCCATCCCGCTTATTATTCCTGAAAAAAACCCAATTATAATAGCTATCATAGTTTTCGCCTACCTGAAAAACATTCTCACTGCACTTATTATCATAACAACTCCAAAGCCGCCCCGTATATATTTTTTGGGTAGTTTGGAAAGAAGCTTTGCACCTATCACTGCACCGACTGCACCGCCGATTGCCGTCCTTACAGTAAGGCTCATATCGAAAAATCCGCCTTTTGTATAAACGGTTATGCTCGCTATTGCAAGCGGAAGAATTATTGCAATCGCCGTTGCGTGTGATTTTTTGGGATCAAGCTTTAAAAGATTTTCCAGCGCAAGCACGGCTATTATTCCGCCGCCTGACGCGAAAAATCCGTTTACAATACCAATAAGTGCACCTATAAGATACTTTTTTATTTTCATCACGATACAAGCATTTCAAGTCTTAATTTATCGGCAATCATTGCGATAAACTCGGAGTTTGTAGGCTTTCCCTTGTTATTGCTTACAGTGTAGCCGAAAAGGTTGTAAAGCTCCTCTTCGTTACCTCGGATGCACGCAACCTCAATTGCATGGCGGATTGCTCTTTCCACGCGGCTCGGAGAGGTGTTGTGCCTTGTTGCAACCTTGGGGTAGAGCTGTTTTGTTACGGCATTTATAAGCTCAGTGTCCTTGATGCTCATAATAATCGCATCCCGAAGATACTGGTATCCCTTTATATTTGCAGGCACACCAACTGAGTGAATTGTATTTGTTACCGAAATTTCAATCGCACGGTCAGACGGTCTGTCGCTCACGTTTGCACCGTTCGACTGCGAAACACGTCCGCTTGTGCTTTTGCTTACCTTGGGTGTGCACAGAAGATGCATCCTCTCGTAGATTGTTTCAAACTCACAGGGCTTAATCATAAAATAATCGGCACCGAGGTCCATACAAAGATTTGTTACATTTTCTTTCTTGGCACCTGTAAGGATAATCACTACAGGGCGGCGAAGATGGGGAATTGTGTTTATTCTTTTTAAAAGTCCAATTCCGTCAAGCCCGGGGATTACAATATCCATCAATACCACATCAGGATTTAACTCTTTTATTTTCTCAGCAGCATCAAGTCCGCTGTTCACCTTGCCTACAACCTCTACATCCTCCTTATTATTGAAAAATGCACTCATTTGCGACAACAGTTCGTTGTTATTGTCCACCAATAACAGTTTAATCTTGCTTTTCATTTATTTTTCCTCCCGTAATTTGTTTTTTCAATAACTATATTACCATTTTTTGGAAATAAAAGCAAGACCTTTTTGTAAAATATTGGAAATTATTTTACATTTATATCCATTCACATTTCTTATGTCAGAAATCCCGCCTCCGAATAGCGTATAAAATTATAAAAAGGAAGTGTGCCGCTTCACCCACTTCGTGTCCTAACTAAGTATGTACTTTTACCGTGTAAAATTACGCTTTAATGAGCATTTTGCTCAAAATCTTAAGCATTGTTTTTCTACGCAATTTCCTATATGATGAAAAAGCTTTTCACTAAAGCGAAAAGCCACCACAATTATTCATTATTCGTTTAAAAAATTAATATATTACAAGGCTTCTTTCAGCATATTCTCAATAAATATCCCATATCCCCTCGTGGGGTCATTTACAAAAGCATGTGTTACTGCCCCGATTAGCTTGCCGTTTTGCATAATCGGGTTGCCGCTCACGAGTAATGTCAATATGGGACAACAAATTTTTCTTGAAAAATTTCTTAAATCGACCTGTTTTGTTGTCGAAATTACCTATATTGCTATGAAATGAGTAAATTTGTCGCCAGCTTATACCTCTTTTAATTAAAAACTGGCTGACCATTCCTTATCCCAGGGATAATACATTGTTAAAACTTCTCCACCTCGTTTTGCAGATTCTTCTGCATAAATTCCGGGAAGGGTCATAGCAAGACCTTCTTTTAATGTAACAACTTCAGCTTCTTCTCCTGCTAAAGCTTTTAAGAATTGGTCAAACATAGCATAATCAATACCACCATGTCCTACTGCTTTAGGATTATTTGCATATGCAGGAGGTGTATATTCACCGCTCACTTCCTTCATTTCTATGTCAAGTTCTTTCATAGAATTATATCTTATTACAGGATTTGAATATCTGTCAATCTTTTCCATATAGCCTTCTGTACCGAAAACTCTGTAATTATGGTGCCCTATTTTTGCACGACATCTGCCGTTTCTCATCAAACGTATTACAACTCCTGATTCTGTCTGGAATTGGGCGCACATCATATCATCCTTTTTACCTTTTACAGAATATTCACTTTCATCTGCTTGAGCACCCGTGCCAAAGCAGCTTACTTTTCTTAAATCTTCATTGAGAATAGTAAGTAATGGTCCCAATGAATGTGTGCAGTAACGAATCGGTATTAAAAGCTTTCTCCAATCACCATTTTCGTTAAGATGTATTCTCATTTCACTATTTGGCATACTCCAATGAATATATTCAGCTTCCATACAGTATGGTTTTCCAAGGAGACCCTTATTATAAAAATCATTTAAAAGAACTACAAATTTTTGATAATTAGCATTAGCACCACTATAAATAGCAGCCTTTGACTCCAACGATGCTTTCCATAAATCTTCCGCTTCTTGCAAATTTGCAACTACAGGAATATCCGTAAGTACATTAATGTTTTTTGCTAAAGCATTCATACAGAATTCCGCATGAATATCTGCACCTGTTTCTACAACAACCGCATCAAGATTTGCTTCATCAAGCATTTTATCATAATCTTCATAAAATGCAGTTTCAGGAAACATCTCAGACAAAGGTGCATCACAAAGCCATTGTTGTTGATACCAGTTATGTGGTCTTACATCACAAACGGCAGCAATTTCAACCTGATCAAACAAACCTGCAATTTTTATAAGTTCTCTGCCTCTGTGCCCGAGACCTACAACACCAACACGTAAATTTTTCATAATTTACACTCCTTAATTTATTTTAAAATTCTAAAAATTCATCAACACTACTGCTATAACACCGATAACAACACTTATAATCTGATGTTTACTAAACCTTTCCTTATACAAAAATACAGACATCAAAAAGCTTATAATAATTCCAAGCCCTGTTTTGACGGGAGCTGTAAAGGAAATAGGAAGATAATTATATGTTATAAGAATCAACAAATTATTGATACCATTAAATATACCTGCTCCTGCACCATATAATAAACCGTACTTAATTGTAGCTTTAAAGCTATTACGTTCAAAAATCGCACCAAATATAAATAAAGATATAGCTGCACCTGCAAGTGATATTATCAAAAATTCATTTTTATACACATCTCCATGTATACCATGCTGCATTCTTCCTATAATTGCGATAGCTGCATTGGAAATAACTACAAGTAAAACATATATAATCCATTTGAAAGAAATTTTTTGTTTTGAGGTATTATCTTGTTTTTGATAATTCATCAAAAAAATTGCTGCGAAAATCATTATCAAGGCTATGTATGTAAAAAATGTTGTGGGTTCTTTTAAGAATATAATTCCATAAAAAGTAGAAATAATAACACCGAAAGATGTCAAAAGTCTGGTAAGTCCGAAAGAACCTGTTTTATACGCAACATATGCTGCATAAAAACCTGTAGCATATGCAAAGGAATTTATGATACCATAGATCCATATTCCTTTGGGGAATTGTAGTCCCCCTTTATCTGTAGCGAAAAAATAAATCATAGCAAACAAACATACAATCGCATTGAAGAACATTCCGCTTTTTCCATATTTCTTACCATAATGCTTAACAATCACTGCTTCGAATTGATGAACTATAAGTCCACTTATCACAAGTAGCATTCCTATCATACTATTTCCCATAAAATTCTCCTTAAATCGTTTCTTACTTAATTATAACACAACAAGCTCATACGTAAATGGAAAAAACCCATTTTATAATGCAAAAAAACCTTGTTATCTTGATTTTTGACAAATACTATGATATGTTTAATTCGAGGTGATAAAACATGGAAGATATCTGCAACTTTATTCCCCCTAAAAAGCACAACAGCGACTTGGAATTTTTACATTTCGTTTATGAAACAAATATAAAAAGGCTTCGCCAGCCTTTTACCCATTCAAACTTTTATATAAATATCGTATTTAAAGGAACTGCTGTTTTGAAATTTGATAATAAAAAATTTCAAATTAAAAGCGGTGATATATTTTTTACCTTTCCTAACCAAAAGTTTACCATTGATGTTGACAGCAAATTTACATTCCTTTATATCAGCTTTAACGGTATTGGAGCTATGTCTCTTTTAGATAATTTTAACATAAATAAAGAAAACTGTATTTTCAATAATTTTGACAATGTAATCCCTTTTTGGATAAGTGCAGTAAGAAGAATTAACCCAGGCAATGCAAATGTTCTTACCGAAAGTGTTTTAATGTACACCCTCTCTTTTTTGGACAACTTAAGTTCAAGTAATAAAGAATACAAAAAAGATAAATTTGAAAGTATTTTAGACTATATTAACCACAACTACGCATCAAACGATATGTCTTTAAAAAAAGTAGCAGATATATTTTTCTACAACGAGAAATATCTTTCATCTTTATTTATAAAAAGGACAGGCTTGAGATTTTCCCAGTATTTGAATAATCTACGCATACAATTTGCAACGAAATTATTTAAAAATGGTGAAACAAACATTTCAACAATTTCTAACAAATGTGGTTTTACAGACCAGTTCTACTTTTCTAAAGTTTTTAAGAAAAACACAAATAAAACCCCAAGTGAATATATAAAAATGCTCACCTATAAAAATATAAGTGAGCACTAAAGTTATTTAATTTTTTCTGCTTCAGATATCATATTTTCTATAAAGATTCCATATCCTCTCGTAGGATCGTTTACAAAAACATGTGTAACTGCACCGATTAATTTGCCATTTTGAATAATTGGACTGCCCGACATCCCCTGCACAATTCCACCCGTTTTACTCAAAAGCTCGGGATCGGTTATTTCTATCATCATACCCTTGCTGGAGTTTCCAAAGGGCATTGTCCGAAGAATTTTTATATTGTAGCTTTTGATTTCACTGTCAACTGTTGAAAGAATCTGTGCCTCGCCTGCGTTTATCTGGCTTATAAGCCCTATTGGATACAGTGTTCCCGAAAAATTATGGTTACTCGTTAGTCTGCCGAAAATTCCGCACTCGCAGTTTTTTTCCACCGTACCCGATATTCCCTCGCTTGTGCCAAAGCTTCCGCAAATTTCACCGGGGGCACCTCTTTCACCTTTTTTTATTGATACAACACGGCTTTTTTCAACAGTTCCTTTTTGTATGTCAAATAAAACACCTGTGTCTGAGTCGCTTATCCCGTGCCCCAGTGCACCATAGCTTAAGTTTTCGTTATCATAATATGTTACTGTTCCTACACCTGCCGTACTATCCCTTACCATCAGTCCAAGCAAAAGAGGGCTTTCTTCATTTTCACGCTCGGGTGTAACTACAACCGTTCTTTTCCTGTGGGCACGCATCAGTTCGACTAAGTTTTCATCCTCCTTAAGAAGCCCCGCTACAGCTTCACTGCTTTGGGGGAAAACACCGTTTATTTTGACAATTACATCTCCCGCCATTATTCCCGCTTCTTCTGCAGGAGAAATATTTTTTCCGCTTTGTGTTTTTATCTTTTTTGTTTCGGTTACAATAAGGCCGTCGTTATAAATACGCATCCCGATAAGCTCGCCCGATGCATAGACCGATCGCGCCTGTGTAACCTTTATTTTTATTTTTTTGAACGGAATTGTTCCACCTACGTTAAGCGTTGCATCGTACTCGCCGTCTTTTAGGGGAATAACATTTTCCTCATGCTCGATACATTCCATTTCGGGAAGCTGACTGATTTTCACACCCGCCCCCATATTGAGATTATGGTTTTGACCACTGAACATTACTATCTCGGACGGGAATGCAAAAATCATATCTGCATACAAAAGCACAGCAGAAAACACCGCCGCAATAAAACATAAAAATACTTTTTTTGCTATTTTCATTTGTGTACCCCCAAAAAATAGTGTATTCTTATGTTTTCAAATATTTGTTTTTATATTCATCAAGGCTTTTAAAAACATACCCCTCTTTTCGCGCAATATCGATTACGTCTGCCAGACAATCGGCATTTGCTTTTGATGTTGCATGAAGAAGAAGCACTTCTCCATTATGCAGATTTTCGATAATTTTTTGTTTTGCATCGTTTGCGCCTACCTTGTCGTCCCAGTCAACATAGGCAAACGACCAAAACGTGTTTATATATCCGAGCGAGTGCGTTACTGCAAGGCTTTTTTCGCTGTATTCTCCTTTAGGCGGACGGAAATATTTGCAGTTCTTTTTAATCACCCCGTAAACAAGGCGGTCAAGCTCTTCGAGCTCGTTTTTGATTTCGTTTTCCGAAAGCGTAGGTACACAAGGATGGTTTGCAGTGTGATTGCCAACTATATGCCCCTCTTTTGCCATACGCTTTACAAGCTCAGGCTCACTTTTTACGTACGCTGCCGTAACAAAAAACGTAGCAGGCACTCCTTTTTGACGAAGCACATCTAAAATAATCGAAGTGTAGCCGTTTTCGTACCCCTCATCAAATGTGAGATAAAGCGACTTGTCATTTTCGTCCCCCATATAAATACAGTTATATTCTTCCATAAGGGAAATTTGCTCCTGTGTAAACTCAGGTCTGTCATCTGTGCGGCGAAGTCCCCATCCGCATACCTTTGTTGATAAATCATACACACCGCTTTTGCTGCTCGATGGTACAGAGCGTGAACACCCTGCAAAAAGTACAATTAATAAAAAAATGGAAATCAGCTTTTTCATAATTTCCCTCCAAAATAGTTCGTGATAAAGCACGCAATTTCCTATCTAAAAACAAAAATACCACTGTGGTTACAGTGGTATTTTATTCACCTTATTTACTTTTATGTCAGGCTTTTTTCTTCTTTGCGGGGTTTTTCCACCAAGCCCAGAAAGGAGCTGCGATGAAAAGTGAAGAATAGGTACCTGCAACAACACCTACGATAATGGGAAGTGCAAATTCCTTGATTGAATCAACACCCATAACATAAAGCACACCGATAGTAAGAAGTGTCGTTATTGAGGAGTTGATTGCACGGAAATATGAATGACGGATAGCGTCGTCAGCAATGTCGTTAGGTGTTATCTGTTTCTGTCTCATTGTGCGTCTGTTCTCACGAACACGGTCAAAAACAATAATTGTAGCATTGATTGAGTAACCCAAGATTGTGAGTACTGCCGCAATAAAGCCTGTGTTTACTGTAAGGCCAAAAATTGCATAGAATCCAAGCATTATCAAAATGTCATGCGCGAGTGTGAGCACCGCACAAGTTCCTGACTGGAAGTCGAAACGGATAGAAATATAGATAAGCATAAGGATAACTGCCAGGAGAATCGCCTTGAACGAATCGCCGATAAGACGACCGCTTACTGTACCGCTAACCTTTTCGTTTGCGAGAACAGCTTTCTGTTCAAGACCATACTTTCCTTTTACAGCTTCGATGATGGCATCTGTTTTTTCGTTGGTAAGCTCAACAGTTTTGATTGATACTTCGTTTTTGTCAACCTTCTGAACTGTGATATCGCTAACCCCTGCTTCTTTTTTAATTATGTCGCGAAGCTCATTTTCTACTGTTGCACTGTACTTTGTTTTTCCGAGGTCAAACTGAAGAGTGCTACCACCTGTAAAGTCGATACCAAAGTTAAGACCTTTGATAAAAAGGAAAATGATACTTACTGCAACTAAAACTGCAGAAATTGTAAAGAATACTTTTCTTTTGGCTGTTGGTGAAAACATCAGTTGCCCCTCCTTTTTGACAATCCGTAAAGTACGGGATTCTTAATATTAAATCCTACAATCTGCTTAAGCAAGAACTTTGTGAGTGTTACTGCAGTAAACATACTTACAACAACACCAATAAAAAGTGTCAAAGCAAAGCCCTTAACTGTACCTGTACCGAAGAAGTAGAGCACAACTGCAGCAATGATTGTTGTGATGTTCGAGTCAATAACTGATGTGATTGCACGCTTGAAACCGCTATCAACCGATGCGCCTACGCTCTTACCGCTACGAAGCTCTTCTTTAATTCTTTCAAAGATAACAACGTTTGCGTCAACTGCCATACCTATTGAAAGGATTACACCGGCAATACCGGGAAGTGTGAGCGTAACGCGGAAATCTGTGAAGAAGAAGCCAGCCATAATAAGCGTTACAATCGAGATATACGCAACAAGCGAAACGTTTGCAACAAGACCGGGCAAGCGGTAAACAAGAAGCATAAAGAGCATTACAAGAAGGATACCGATAAGCGCTGCCTTAAGAGATGTTGAAAGAGCCTTTGAACCGAGTGTCGGTCCAACGCTTCTGAGTTCTGCATCCTTAAGAGAGAACGGAAGCTGACCTGAGTTTATGAGGTCTGCAGTATCCTTAGCTTCCTGAGCGGTATATCCGCCTGTGATAATGCAGCTGTCGGTGTCAATCACTTCTTTAACGCTCGGGCTCATCTGAATTTTGCCGTCGAGTGCAATGCTGATAAAGTTTTTGCTTGCACCAATATTTGCAACTGCACTTTCTGTAGCTTCTTTAAACTTTTTCTGACCCTCTTTTGTGAAAGAAAGTACTACGTGGTACTCATTTACACCTGCATCGCTTACAGGGCCGTACTGGTCAACTGCACCCTTAACGTATTTATCAGAGCCGTCCATAATAACATTATTATCGGCATCCAAAAATTCAAGCTTTGCTGTTGTACCAATCATCTCAACTGCCTGCTGCGGATCATCAATATTTGGAATTTCCACGCGAAGGCCTGTATCTCCCTGGCGAGAAATTGTTGCCTCTCGATTACCCGAAGCGTCAAGTCTTGCACGGATAATGCTTTCAGCAGCATTCATCTGATTCTCTGTTACTTTACTTAAATCTTTTACATCAGGCTCAAATACGATGACTGAGCCACCAACAAGGTCAAGACCCTGTTTAATACCTTTTTCCTTATCAAAGGTGCTGGGAATTTCAATATTGCCGATCTTAACGTCAAATGCTGCAACATAAGCAAATGCAACAATAAGAACAAGAACCAGCAAGAATGAAATTACACTTTTTGCTCTCATTTGTGTTCCTCCTCTGTTATTTGTTTATCCAATGACTAACACTACTATTATAGTAAAATTAAGCCCGATAGTCAATAGAAAAATCAAATATTTATGGGTTGATTTGGCATGCTTACCTACAATTTATGCCTAAAATCCCGCCTATGGCTCCGGAGAGTACACATAATGACAAATTCTTTATTGCCTGCATCATAGGCAGAATCTGTCTAGACACTGCTCCGTTTAACGAAAAAAGAACAAGTGCATAAAAAAGTCCTACTGCCGCACCTGTAATAAATCCTTTGCTTTTACTGCCCCTCGCACACAAAAACGCCGCAAGCAAGCACGAAAAAATACGCAATATCCACCCCAAAACATCCGATATTTTATCAGCCGCTCCAATATGCGGCAGTGCAAGTGAAAAAGCGGCAGTAACAATAAGCGTAACTACAAGCGAAATAAATATAGATATAGCCATTTTCTTTAAAATTCTGCTCATATAAAAGCACCCCCTTTATTCTAAAATAGTATTCGGGGGTGCTTTTAATTATTCGTGGATTGTGTTTACTCTGCTGATAGCACTTTTCTCAAATGTGATTTTTGTTCTGTCAGCGCCTGTTTCAATTGTTACAGTGTCTTCCTTGATGGTAACAACTCTACCAATAACACCGCCTGCGGTAACAACCTCATCATTTACCTGAAGAGCATCAAGCATATTCGCCATCTGTTTCTGACGCTTTTTCTGAGGTCTGATAAGGATAAAGTAGAATATTGCTACCATTACCACAAGGTAAATTATCATACCAAGACCTCCGCCTGCTGTCTGAGCTGCATCTGTTGTTTCCTGTGCAAATACTGTTAACATAAAAAACTTCCTTCCTAATTTATTTTGTATTTGTTTTTATTTACAATTATATACCCCGATATATTCATTCCGTTCTTTCTAAACAATGTTGTATCATCAGAATCCTTTGCCGCTGCAATGAAAAGATTTTCGTTGCTGAGAATACCGATGTACTCGGCGAGCGTATTGTCTTTTAATGAAACTGCATACACGCGACCGGTTTCATCCTCAAGCATATCATTTCCGTAGGTGTTAATGTTATAATACCTGCTACTGTCGGCAAAAACAGACTTATCCTTTACCGACTCGAATGCCTGTTTTGTTGAAATATAAATATCATAGCTGTCGGATGCAATATATTCCTCAAGTTTTTTTAGAACCTCGGCATTTCTCTTACTGTAATACGCCTCAACTCCTGCCCTTAGGTTGCCGTCGCCGTTAGCATCACGCAAAAGAAGCTCAATCTCGCCTTTTGTGTCATTAAAGGTTTGCGTGTTCATATACTCTGTGCTTGTATAAGAAATCCTGAGGTCAGGCTCGATTTTCCTGATAAGCTTAAAGCCTATAAAAAGAAAGCATACCAAAACAAGCAGTCCGAAAGCGATATATGGCCAAAGATTAAAATTGTTTTCAACGGATTGTCGTCTGCGCCTTTTCAAAATAAAACATCTCCCTACATCTATAACAAGGTGTATTATACTATAATTTTCCGAATTTTACAAGTCTTTTATTTAATTTTACCTTTTGTTAACATCTTGACTTTGCTTTTGAAATACAGGTAAAAAGAATAAATGTGATAAGATTTGTCATAACAACGCTTGCCCCCACGGGAACTTCAAGAAAATACGATATAACAATCCCTACAAAAAAGCATACTGCACTAATAATAGCTGAAATAATGATAACCCCTTTGAAGAATCTGCATACACGCATTGCACTCAGGGCAGGGAAAATAATAAGGCTCGATATTAAAAGAGCACCCATTATACGCATGCCAAGCACAATGGTAAGCGCAGTAAGCACCGCAATAACACTGTTGTAAAAATTAACACGCACGCCTGTTGCCCTTGAAAAGCCTTCATCAAAGGTAATGGCAAAAATTCTGTTGTAAAAGGCAATATATACCAAAAGAACAATAACCGAAAGCACTACGCTTATAAAAACATCGGTTTTGCTCATTGCGAGCACACTGCCAAACATGTAGTTACATACATCCGATGTAATACCCGTTGTCATGCTTGTGATGATAATCCCCGCCGCAAGCGATGCCGATGAAAAAATTGCAATTGCAGAATCGGCGTTAATCGAGCTGTTTTCCGTTATTCTCAGCAACACAAATGCCGCAACAACAACAATCGGGATAGATACCGCAAGCGGTGCAGCGTTGAGTGCCGCCGCTACCGCTAATGCCCCGAATGAGACATGGCTCAGCCCGTCTCCTATCATGCTATAGCGCTTAAGCACAAGGCTTACGCCCAAAACGGATGAGCAAAGGCTCACCAAAACTCCCACTATAACTGCTCGGAGGATAAATGAATATGAAAATAAGGTTGTAAGTGTTTGCATCTTTATTCCTCCTTTATTTCGTACTCTAAGGGAGTCCCATAGAAAATTTCCTTGCTTCCAAGCTCAAGCACGTGCTTTGCAACGGACAGCGAGCTATGAATATCGTGCGATACCATAACAACGGCAATACCGCTTTGATTGATTTTGCAAATCATCTCGTAAAAATCCGCAGCTGCGTACGGGTCAAGCCCCGAAACAGGCTCGTCCAGCAAAATAAGTCGGCTCGTTGCACAAAGTGCCCTTGCAAGCAGTACCCTTTGCTTCTGTCCGCCCGAAAGAGAGCCAAAGCTCTCTTTTTTCAGGCTTTTTATGCCAAGCATCTCCATAGCATTTTCTGCACGCTCTTTCTCCTTCTTTCTGTAAAAAGGAATCGCCCCCATTTTGTTAAGGCAACCCGAAAGCACTACTTCGTTTACAGACGCAGGAAAGCTTTTCTGATTGTCGGCAAGCTGCGGAAGATATCCGATCTCGTTTTCCCGAAGTCCCGACATAAATTCGATTTTACCCTCACGGTTTGATTTTATCCCCAGAAGCGATTTGATAACAGAGGTCTTGCCGCTTCCGTTTTCGCCGAAAATTACGAGGAAGTCGCCCTCTTCAACGTCAAAGCATATATTCTCAGCTATTTTCTTTCCGTCATAATCGATAGAGAGATTTTTTACACTCAATATTTTACCCATTGTTTTTTGCCTCCAGACACTTTTCGCACGTTCCATACACCACAGTTCTGTGATTATCCACAACAAAATTGTGATGCTCTAATATGTGCGGTGCAAGCTCCTCCAGAAAGTCGCAGTCCACGTGAAAAAGCGTTCCGCATAAGTTACATTTGAGGTGAAAATGATTTGTGCACTCCTCCCCGGAATACTGAAAGCACGCACTTGTGTTTGTTATATACTTGCGCACAATGCCTGCCGACACCATCTTTTCGAGCTGACGGTACACCGTTGCCGTACCGATTACCTCACCCTTTTCTTTAAGGGCAGAAACAATCTGAGCCGCAGTTGTGTGGGCTTTTGTCGTTTTCAGGTAATCCAATATCATATTTTTCTGCTTTGTGTTATAAATATTTTTCATTTTCACACCTCGCGCAAATTGACAATCATTCTCATTTTACACTTTCTGTGGCTAAATGTCAATAATGTTTCCGATAGTCTGATGGCGAGCATCCTGTAAATTCTTTAAAAGCCCTGTTAAAGTGTGTTACACTTCCAAAACCGCAGTGCTCCGAGATTGATATAACAGTGTTTTTGGTTTCAGAAAGTTCCTTTTTTGCGTGCTCAAGCCTGATTTCGCTTAGAAAAACTCCAAAAGGTTTTTTCACTTCTTTTTTAAAAAGTCTGCCGAGATATTTCTCATTATAAAAATAACGCTTTGCCTCTGTTTTTATATCCATATCGGTAAAATAGTATTTTTGTGCATCTCTTATCATTTGCTCGACAACCCATTTGTTTTTGCTATAGATACTGCTTTCGCTCTTTATTTCGTTATATATTCCTGCAATGTGGTTTTCTATGAGCATTGCAGCATTTTTGTATTTATCTCTGTCAAGGCAAGGCTCAAGACCTGTCAGCAACTCTGAGCAATCAGAGTTTTTCTTCCCCTTTTTACGCACAACATCATAAAGCTTTATTTCAGTGTTTTCACCCGATATGTTAAATACAAAAAGCACGCCTCTTATTTTATTTTCTACCATTAACGGATAGGAAAACTGATGCATCCCAAACGGGCATTCCTCCTCGATACATTCTTCACCCTCACAAAGTCTTGTGATGACTGAGTTTTTGTACTCAACACATTCTTTAAGGCATCCAAGACCATCTTTAACAAAGTTGCAAAATGTTTCGTGATGATAAATGTATCTGTCGTTGAGGCTCAGCAGAGGATGCGAAAAAAACGCTGTTAAGTCGTTTATACAAATGTGCATACCGTTATTTTTGCATAGTAAATCGACAAAATTTTCTAAACTGACTAAATTCATCAAATCACACCTAAACATATTTTCTACCTTATTTTTAGCATAAATGTATCCTTTTGTCAATGTTTTGGTTCTTTATGATTAGAATTGCACGCAGATAAGTGCTACACTCTAACCAAAGGAGTGAGTACAATGGAAAAATTTGATATAATCGTTGTCGGCGGTGGACTTAGCGGAGTTTGCGGAGCAATAGCAGCTGCACGCCGTGGCGCAAAAGTTTTGCTTGCAGATAAGGGTAACAGCCTCGGAGGTGCAGCAGCAAACGGGCTTGTTAACCCGTTTGCACCGATGCGAACAATGATTGATGGCAAATACACTCAGCTAAATGCGGGTGTTTTCGCTGAAATTCTTGACGAGCTGAGAAAATTTGATGCCGTAAACATTTCCGGCACGGTGTTTAACGAGGAGTATTTAAAGCTTGTACTTAACCGTATGGCAGTAAGCTCGGGCGTAAATCTTCTTTACCACGCATATCTTTCTAAGGTTAATACGAAGGATGGTGCTATAAAAAGCGTTGAGTTTGCAACAAAAAGCGGTTTGCTTACGTTTGAGGCAAATATCTTTATAGATGCTACAGGCGATGCTGATTTGGCATACGGTGCAGGGTGCCCCGTACGCCTTGGGAGAAACGAAGATAACCTTTGTCAGCCAATGACAATGTGCTTTAGGATGGCAAATGTAGATGTTAAAAAGTTTATCCGTGAAAACAAAAAAATAAACGAGCTTTATAAAAAGCATCAGGAGGAGGGCAAAATCAAAAACCCAAGGGAAAATGTTTTGGTTTTCCCAACTCTTACGGAGGATGTTTTGCATCTTAACTCCACAAGAGTCTGCAAGCTTAACCCCGTTGACGCTTTCGACCTTACAAAAGCCGAAATAGAGGTGCGTGAGCAGGTGTTTGAGCTTTACTTTTTCCTTAGGGATAATTTTGATTTCTGCAAAAATGCCACACTCTCTATGAC
This sequence comes from Clostridia bacterium, assembly GCA_045580605.1. Lineage (GTDB taxonomy): Bacteria > Bacillota > Clostridia > UMGS1883 > UMGS1883 > UMGS1883. The sequence continues at coordinate 16,276 of JAZNOC010000040.1, forward strand.
AGCATCTGCTATCGGCGTAAGAGAGAGCCGTATGATTGACGGAGAATATCTTCTCACAGGCGAGGATATCATAAACTGCCGCAAATTCTCCGATTCAATAGCCGCAGGAAACTATAGCATAGACATTCACAGTCCTGACGGTAGCGGAACAATTATGCACAGATTTAAACAAGGTGAATACTATACCATACCCTACAGATGTCTGCTCCCTAAAAAGATTTCAAACCTGCTCGTTGCAGGGCGTTGTATATCCTTTGACCACGAGGCACAGGCTGCATGCCGAGTTATGCCCATTTGTGCTTCATTAGGTCAGGCGGCAGCTACAGCAGCCGTAATCTCGGCAAAGGGAAACAAGCCCCTGCGTGAAATTGATGTTAGGGAAATCCAAAACGCACTTAGAGAGGATAAAGCATTTTTCTAAAATTAAAAAATCGTTGCATTTGTACTCAAAATAGTGTATCATATTCTTATTGGACTATGACTAAGCCCCGTAAGGCTTGAGCGAAAGAGGTGCAGCGTTTTTGGAAAAGCTTGAAATAACCGGTGGAAGACCGCTTTTCGGCGAAATTGCCGTCTGCGGTGCAAAGAATGCCGCTGTGGCGATTATCCCTGCAACATTGCTTGTTAACGGCATTTGCCGTATTGAAAATATACCCAACATTAAAGACGTTCGTCTTATAATAGAGATGCTTGTTCAGCTTGGAGCTAAGGTTACATATATTAACGACACAACAATTCAGGTTGACTCAACAAAGCTTAAAACACATATTGCCCCCAGCGAGCTTGCAAGCAAAATGCGCGCAAGCTACTACCTGCTTGGTGCACTCCTTGGCAGAATGAACAAGGCGGAGGTTTCGCTTCCGGGCGGATGTAATTTCGGTGTAAGACCGATTGATTTGCACGAAAAAGGTTTCAGGGCAATGGGTGCAAATGTGCATATAGAAGATGGAATCGTTTTTGCCGAGGCAGAAAAGCTCGTCGGTGGAAACATTTATCTTGATACAGTAAGCGTTGGTGCTACTATAAATATTATGCTTGCAGCCGCTTTGGCAAAAGGAAAAACCGTTATCGAAAACGCAGCTAAGGAGCCGCACATTGTTGACGTTGCAAACTTTTTGAATGCAATGGGTGCAAATGTGCGTGGTGCAGGTACTGACGTCATACGTATAACGGGCGTGAGCGAGATGCGTGGTGGCAGCTACAGTATCATCCCCGACCAGATTGAGGCAGGCACATTTATGCTTCTTGCGGCAGCCGCAGGGGGAGAGGTGCTTGTGCGTAACATCATTCCCAAGCACATGGACTCAATTACCTCAAAGCTTGAGGAAATGGGTGTTAAAGTAACTGAATACGACGACTCAATAAGAATAGAACGAGATGGCGAGCTTAAGGGCGTACAGGTTCGTACAAGGCCATACCCCGGCTTTCCTACCGATATGCAGCCGCAGATGGTTGCACTCCTTTCAACCGTAAGCGGCAAAAGCGAAATGGTTGAGGATGTGTGGGATAACAGATATCAGTATGTTGACCAGTTAAGGCAAATGGGCGCACAGATTGAAATTAACGGCAGACGTGCACTTATTGACGGTGCAAAGCTTAGTGGTGCATCGGTAACCGCAACCGACCTTCGTGCAGGTGCAGCACTTATAATTGCGGCAGCAGCGGCAGACGGTGTTACCGAGATTTTGTCCCCGCACTATATTGACAGAGGCTATTCGGATATTGAACGCAGACTTCGTTCAATAGGCGTTAAGATAGAACGTATTTTTGAGGCAGACTAAAATGAACAGCTCTATTACAATATGTCCTCTTTCTTCGGGAAGCAGCGGCAACTGCATTCTTGTAAGAACTCAAAGCTCCACCATTGTTGTGGATTGCGGCCTTACAGGCAAAGCTTTTGAAAAGGAGCTTTTCTGCTTTGGCATCTCTCCCGAGGATTTGGATGCAATAATCGTTACACATGAGCATATAGACCACATAAAAGGTGTCGGGATAATAAGCAGGCGTTTCAATCTTCCAATTTATGCAACGCTCGGCACGTGGAAGGGCATGATAGATTATATCGGCAAAATTGACGAAGACCTTGTTCGCTACATATCCGCCGAAGTGCCTTTTTTGATAAAAGATACTCCGATTTTCCCATTCGGAACATCGCACGATGCATTAGAAAGCATTGGGCTTGTGTTTTCATCAGGTGAGAAGAAAGGTGCTATAGTAACAGACCTTGGCGTTGTTACAAAGCATATTTACGATTTACTCAAGCAGTGTGATTTGCTTGTGATAGAGGCAAATCACGACGAAAATATGCTTGCGACCGGCTCCTATCCGCAAAGTCTGAAAAACAGGATACTTTCCGACTGCGGTCATCTTTCAAACAGAATATGCGGTGCATTTTGTGCAAAGCTTGTACGAGAAGGCTCGGTAAGGCAGATAATGCTCGGGCATCTAAGCAGCGATAATAACACCCCAAGGTGCGCCTACGGTGCAGTCTGCAAGAGCATTGAAAACGTAGGCTTTAAAGTGGGTGAGGACGTTCTTCTTTACGTCGCAAACCGAAGCTGTATAAGTGAAAAACTGGAAGTGTAGGAAATGAACATCAATATAATCAGTGTAGGAAAAATTAAAGAAAGTTATTTTACAGATGCAATGGCTGAATACGAAAAGCGTATCAGCCGTTTTTGCAAGATAAACAGTATTTATCTTCCCGACAAAAAAATTCCCGATTCTCCCACGGAGGGCGAGTGCAAAATCGTCCTTAAGGAAGAAGGGGAACAGATACTTAAAAAAATAGGCAAAAGCGATTTTGTGATTGCGCTATGCGTTGAGGGAAAAAGCCTTACAAGTGAAGCTTTAGCCGACAAAATAGCGCAAATTCAGTTACAAAGCTCAACTATTGACTTTGTAATCGGCGGCTCTTTGGGGCTTTCAGATGAGGTAAAGGCGCGCGCCGATTTTAAGTTGAGCCTGAGTAATATGACGCTTCCGCACAGAATTGCCCGCCTTGTTTTGGAGGAACAAATCTACCGTGCATTTAAGATTAATGCAAATGAAAGTTACCATAAGTAATGGGGAATGTAAAAAAGCCCAGAACGCAAAAGGCGACTAATATATATAGTGTAGTTTAGCGTGGAAATATTAAATTATATATTTTGGTAGAAAAATCTCAAAAAAGAGATTTTTCTTTTTTATGTGCCTTTTGCGTTCCTCGAGGTTCGAGCCTTTCTTTTTTGTTTGGCTTTCACGTTCATAATAGATGCAGATTAGTTTTTAATGAAATATCTCACTGCGTTCGATATGAAATAATTTACTTCGTAAATTGTGAAATAGAAAACGATCGTTTTCTGTGAAATAAAATAAATCCTTTTTCACACGCCGTTAGGCGTATTTCATATTGCGAAGCAATATTTCACGCACGAAGTGCATTTCACAAATCCTGAAAGGATTTATTTCATTGAAAAAACGACAAGTTTCGACTTGTCGTTTTTTCTGGCACCCCCGACCGGAGTCGAACCGATGACTAACCCTTAGGAGGGGTTTGTTATATCAACTTAACTACGGGGGCATATATTAAATTTTAGTTTAGGTCCAAATTGAGTGCTACTTTATAACAAACCCCTCCTTACCAATATTGGGTTTGTTATTATGAGCAAAGCGAATAAAAAGGTTCGCATTGCGGTTCTTATTATTCCTTTCGCGAATAAAAAGGTTCTCCGAAAATGTCCAAAATTTATTTTGGCTACATTTTCGTGGGGTCCTTATATTCACTTAACTACGGGGGCAAATCTTAAGATTATAATTTTGCCGCCCTTTAAAAAAGGGCGGCAAATTACTTTCTTACTGATTAACAGCTTTTTTAACTACCTGGACACCCTTATAGTAACCACAGTGCTTACAAACAACGTGTGCCTTTATAAGTTCGCCACAATTCGGGCATTTAATCATTCCCGGAACGTTAAGCTTCCAGTTAGCTCTTCTTGAAAGCTTTCTTGCTTTCGAAGTTCTATTCTTCGGAACTGCCATTTTCTACACCTCTCTGCTGTAAATTTCTAAAGATGGCGAA
>JAZNOC010000041.1:0-4387 GCA_045580605.1 Clostridia bacterium
AGAAATCATAAGCATGGAAATAAGCCTTGCCGCACTTTCAAGGTCAGCGAGAGAGCAAACCTCGTAATTTGAGTGCATATATCTTAGCGGGACGGAAAGAAGAGCCGTCTTGACACCGCTTCCCGACACCTGAATTTCCCACGCATCTGTGCCTGTATTGCCTGAACAAACCTCTTTTTGAAGTGAAATATCGTTTTCTTCTGCAAGTTTTATCATCTTATCGGTGAGCTTTCTGTGAAGATTAGGACCTATCGTTATTACCGGACCCTTACCACATGGGAAAGCATCCTCGGTTACGCCATTGCTTGTGCCATGACAAACATCGAGGGCAATCGCAATATCAGGCTTTATTCCCTCAGCGCTAACCTTTGCTCCACGAAGACCAACCTCTTCCTGAACAGTTGCCACAAAGTAGAGGTCGTTTGCAATTTCCTGTTTTGAAAGAAGCTCCATAATGCGCATAATGATAGCAATTCCACCACGGTCATCGATACATCTGCCTGCTGCAAAATCATTTGTAAGCGAGGTAAAATCAGTGTTTATCGTTATAATATCACCGATGCTTACGTATTTTTGAGCGTCTTCCTTTGTAAAGAAACCGATATCAACGCAAAGCTCGCTTATTGCAGGAGCGTTGCTTTTATCTGTCAAAAGGTGGGGAGGGACAGCCCCGATTACGCCAAAGAGATCTTTTTTGCCGTGTACAGTAACCTCTGTACCCGTAAGAATTTTAGGGTCAAATCCGCCCACAGTAATAAACTTAAGTGTACCGCAGTCTGTGATGCCTCTTACCATAAGTCCAATTTCATCTATGTGAGCTTCGACCATAACTGATGGCGCATCCTTATCAAACCCGCACTTTTTTCCTATTACGTTGCCGAGCTTGTCGCAGCTTACTTCGTCGCAGTATTTTTTAAAAAGCTCTAAAACGGTAGCACGGACGCACTCCTCGTTTCCGCTTACGCCACGCTTGCCATCAAGTATTTTAAGGTATTCGCCTGCCGTCATTTTATCACCTATTTCAGTTCGTTTACAATTTTCTTGAATAAATTTCCTCGTTCTTCAAAGTTGTTGAACATATCAAAGCTTGTGCTTGCGTTCGAAAGCAATACAACATCGCCTTCGCTTGCGGCATTTTTAGCTTTCATTACCGCCTCTTCGTATGTTGTGCAAAAGTCCGTTTTGATATCCGTGCCAACGCCTGTTTTTTTAACGTAATTATCAAGTGCTTCTTTAATAACACCACTCGTTTTGCCAATAAGTACAAGGTGCTTTACCTTTTTTGCAATTGCTTCTCCAATGGCATCGTAGGAAATTCCCTTATCCTTTCCGCCTGCGATAAGAATAACTTTGTCAAAAACGTTAAGTGTGTTTATAGTCCTGTTCGGGCTTGAGTCGATAGAACTGTTGTAATATCTGACCCCGTCAAGCTGACGCACAAATTCAATTCTGTGAGGTACTCCGCCAAAGTTTTTTGCAACGCAAGCTATAGCTTCTTTTGTTGCAAAGGGATGCGTTGCGCAAATTGCCGCCATATAATTTTGAACGTTGTGCTCCCCGGGGATGCGGATATCTTTCTTGTCGAGAATTTTTTCGCCGAAAGCGTAGATGGAATTTTCATCAGCAAAGCAGGTGAGGTCTTTATCATATCCAAAAATGCGTACCTCTCCGTTTGCCTCGTTCTTGCACTCAAACGATTTGTCGTTTGTTTTATTTACAACGAGGATGCCGTTCTTGCCCTGATGAAGATAGATGTTTTTCTTTGCATCGATGTATTCTTCATAAGACTTGTGCATATCAAGATGGTTTGGAGTTATGTTTGTAACAACGGCTACATCGGCACTCTTTTTCATCGTATGAAGCTGAAAACTCGAAAGCTCAACCACAACCATATCGTCGGGAGAAATATTTTCAGTTTCGCAAAGAAGCGGTTTTCCGATGTTTCCTCCAAGGTGAGTGGTGTAGCCGCTTTCTTCAAGAATTTTACTGATAAGGGTGGTGGTGGTGGTCTTGCCGTCGCTTCCTGTTACGGCTATGATTTTAGCGGGGCAGACCTCAAAAAACAGTTCCATTTCGCTTGTAATAATACTGCCGTTTTCCTTGGCACGCACAAGTGAGGGATGGTCAACCCGAAGCCCCGGCGTTTTAAAAATAATATCTCCGCCAATATCGTCAAGATAGCCTTCGCCCAGAGTAAGCTCAACACCCTGATTTTGAAGCTTTTCACAACTCTCGCCAAGCTGAGAGGCGCTTTTTTTGTCGCAGGCAGTAACTTTTGCATTGCACTCACACAGCAAATCAATAAGGGGAAGATTGCTTACGCCGATTCCGACTACGGTTACATTTTTTCCTTTTATGTAGTTTTTAAAGCCTTCAAATTTTTTATTTTTCACGCTTTATCTTCCTTTACCTGATATAATTTGTTTTGATTTTAGCTTCAGTTTCGGGTCTTTCGATGCCTGCCTTTTTGCCCGCATCAATGCATTTTAAGATCCAAGCCATATTTCTTGCTATGGTGCGCATTACCTGAATACCCTCTTCATCCCTTAAAACCTCATCGGGCGTTGTGCCATGTACCATCGGCCAGTACTGCCCGTTTACAATCGGCATTTGCGTAATTTCAGGATATTTTAAAAGCTGGTCAATTGTTGTTGTGGAGCCGGCTCTCCTGCACGAAGCAACAACTGCGCACGGTTTGTGGATGAGCTTGCCTCCGCTTGCATAAAAAAGCCTGTCGAGGAAAGACGTCATCGCACCCGATGCGCTAGCATAGTGCACGGGTGAACCGAAAATAACGCCGTCGGCACCTTCTATAAGCTCAAGAGCCTCGTTAACGCAGTCGTTTGTTACGCATTTGCCGTTTTTCTTGCAGTATCCGCAGCCCATACAACCCTTGGTTGTAGCTCCTGCGTGAAAGATTTCGGCTTCAATATTATTTGCTTCAAGCTCGTTTTTAATTACATTGAGAGCGGTGTATGTACAACCCTCTTTCTTAGGACTTCCGTTAAAAAGTATAACCTTCATCAAAATCAATTCCCTTCTATGGATTACAGTTTCCGCAGGGTGAATACCCGTACGAAATTGCTTTTTCTCTGTCTTCGAAAATCACCGAATTTTGCGCAGACGGTTTTCCTGAACAATCATCACGGTGAAATTTTTTTGATTTTATGTTTCCTACGTAAGTGGTTTCTTTTGCAGTACCTTTATTTATAACCTTGCCATCACTGTCAAAAAGATTTGTTCCATCTGTGGTAATGACTACGTCGCCATCAAAATCGGTCCTATAAATTTTGCTTCCCGTGTTTTTGAGCCTTTCTAATGCTTCATCGTGAGGATGATCGTAGACGTTACCCTCCCCGCACGGAATTATGGAAACAGTGGGATCTACGGCTTCCAGAAATGCATTTTCCGACGAATATCTGCTGCCGTGATGCCCGACCTTTAAAATGCCTGCTGATAAATCCTCTCCTTTTTCGACGAGATGACGCTCCACCGCCTTTTCGGCATCGCCCATAAAGAGCATTTTCTGATTTTTATAAGTTACCATAACACACAGAGAGTTGTCATTTAAATTCGAAAATGCCGACCCGTCCGTCAAAAACTTAAAAGAAAAATCTTCAGTCTTATATACACAATCCAGTTCGGGAATAGTAACCTCAATTTCCTTTTCAATGAGCGTGTCAAGTAACTTTTCGAAGAAATACGAGCTTGACATTTGTTCCGACATAAAAATTTCGCCTGCGCCGTATTTTTCAATCACTGCAGCGGCAGATCCAAGATGGTCCTCATGCGGATGTGTGCCGATAAAGTAGTCAATCTCAGTTATTCCAAGAGCGTCAAGATAAGAAAGGATTTTCTCCTCACTTTCACCCGTACCCGCATCGATCAGCATCGTCGTCTTATCTGTACGAAGAAGTGTGCAGTCGCCCTGACCGACATCAATAAAATGAAGCTCCAGAGCATCGCCCGAGAAGGTATATTCAGCTTGTTGTACGTAGCTTTCCTCAAAATAGGGGTCGGGAACGCAACCGCTAAAAGCAAAAAGTAAAATGGCGGCAAGTAAAACCGCAACCGATTTTTTCATAGTTCCTCCGTAAAAAAGAAGCGTGCCGCTTCACCCATGTCGCACTCTTACTAAGTGCAAACATCGATTCCTGCGTTTTAATTTTACGCATCTGCTTATGGCTAAAAAAAGCCTGACGCAACCGTCAGGCCTTTTGAATACTATTCTGAAAAATTTGTTTGCACCAAGTTTGCCAACTCATTGACAGCGGCCTCTTCATCTGAGCCTTCTGCAAGTATTGTAATAAGTGTTCCGCGAGTAACTCCTAAAGAAAGTACGCCAAGCAGGCTTTTCGCATTAACCTTGCGTTCTTCTTTGGAAATC
>JAZNOC010000042.1:0-5196 GCA_045580605.1 Clostridia bacterium
GACTCCTATCTGCGGAGAGGAAGCTCAGGAAGTTAAACTTACTGCTACTGCAACCGTTGATATGGTACCGTGCACAAAGGAATTTACAATTACAGTTGCAGAACACGCAGACCATATAAAGCTTGAAGAAGAAAAAGAAGCACTTGAAATTGAAGACCTTGGCGGAACAAACCGTGCATCAGCAGACTTTGCTGTTCCTGCACAGGGTACTGACGAAACTGTAACAGTTTCCTGGTCGAGCGATGACGTTAACTATTCTGACGGTGCAGCAATTATTATATCAAACGGCGTAGCACAGGTTTACCGCGGCGAGTTTGATAGCGTTGTAACACTTACTGCTGCAATCACTGTAGGCGGCTTCTCAGATACTAAGGAATTTGCAATCACAATTCCCGGTCTTGACGGCGTTAAGGCTACAATCGGTGCAATGACAGAAACCCCCTCAGTTGTAGATGGAATAAACTACGTTAACTCTGCAGTACGAGTTTCATCACCCGGCGTAAGCGGACCTCTTACATTTGCGGCATTCTCACTTGACGCAAACGGAAATATAGTGGACAGACAAGAGCAGACGCAGGTCGTTTCTGAATATTCTACTTACGACTTTGCAATCACAAACCTTAAGACAACAGGTTCAACAGAGATTAAGTACTACTTCTGGGATGCAAACGGTGTTTCAATTATAAACAACGAGCCTACTCAGGTTAAGGACCTTGTTGCGGCAGGCAAAGCAAAGGGTGTAAGACTTAACTGGACAGCTTCAGAGGACGATTTCGAAGCAATTGCTTACTATGCAATTTACAGAGATGGTGCTCTTATTGCAACAACAGATACAAATACCTACCTTGATACAACCGTGGTTTCAGGCGAAGAGCATACCTACGAGGTTGTTCCCTTCGATAAGAACGACCTTTGCCCCGCAAACAGCAACGAAAGCTCAGCAGCTTCTGTCGATATGTTCTATATCGACTTCGGGAACGGTAGCGAAAAGAACGGTTTTGCTGAAAATCAGCCTGGCGGTAGCTATGTTGTTTGGAACGTTTCAAGCATAGACGGTGTGTCTGCAGCTTACGCTCCGACCGGTAAGGCAATCGGCTTGAAGATTTCGGGAATTCCCAGTACAGATAATGACATCACATTTGAAGTAACCTTCTATGACAATGATGTAGCACTCAACCTTGACTATATGAAGTCAGACGGAGCTACGAGAGTACAGAATCAATCAATTACGGGTTCAGGTGGAAGCACAGAAACATGGAAGACAGTTGCCGTAAGAGTTAGCGACATTGGTATTATCGGCTCAACTGTAGTTTCAGGAAGCGACGTTAATATCACAGGCGGTGGAAATAAGTACATTAGAAAGATTAGTGCTATTCAAACTGCATTGTACGAATAATAAAAACAAAAAGAACAGATGCTTTAGGCGGTTGGTCATAGGGAGAAGTCGGTTTTGAACTGACCTTTTCCGCTAAAAGTGCATCAAAAAATCAGGTAATACGCCAGTATTACCTGATTTTTATTCTTTCTTTTAACGAAAAATTTCTATTTCAAAACTGCATAGCACTTTCAAGAGTGCATTTTTTGTTTCAGAACAAACAATAAAATCGCAGATTATCCTGGCGGATATCAAGATTTTTTGTGCAGTTATGGACTAAAAATGCCTCTTTAAAGCGAGTTATCCCTATGCCCAGCCGCCTCTGCATCTGTTCTTTTTTGCAATGAAAAATGTAGGGGAGGGGCTCTGTGCCCTCCCCATTGCTTTTATTTGGAAATTCTTTCCTCAGTTTCCTTTTTAATTTTTGCAATAAACTCATCGAGAGACATTTCTGTTGTTTCGCCTGTATCACGGTTACGTACTGAAACCGACTGCTTCTCAGTCTCGTTAGCACCAAGGATAAGCATATATGGAACACGCTCCTCCTGCTGTGCCTGACGAATCTTGTAGCCGATTTTTTCGTTCCTTGTATCAATCTGTGCACGGATGCCTGCGCCTCTGAGTGCCTCGTAAACAGTGTTTGAATACTCAGCAGTCTTTTCTGATACTGGAAGCACCTTAACCTGAACGGGAGCAAGCCAAGCAGGGAACTTACCTGCATAGTGCTCAGTAATAATACCGATAAATCTTTCGATTGAGCCAAATGCAACACGGTGAATCATAATCGGGCGCTGCTTCTGACCATTTTCATCAACATACTCAAGGTCAAAGTTAAGCGGCATCTGGAAGTCAAGCTGAATTGTTCCGCACTGCCATGTTCTGCCGATACTGTCGCGAAGATGGAAGTCAATTTTAGGACCGTAGAATGCACCGTCGCCCTCGTTTAAGATATAGTCAAGTCCAAGCTTTTCGAGCGCACCTATAAGACCATTTGTTGCTGCTTCCCAATCTTCATCACTACCCATACTGTCGTCGGGACGGGTTGAAAGCTCGATAAAGTACTCAAAGCCAAACTTTTCATATACCTGATTTATAAGGTGAACAACACCCATAATTTCGTCTGTAATCTGGTCCTTACGCATAAAGATATGTGCATCGTCCTGAGTGAAACAACGCACTCTGAATAGACCATGAAGTGCACCGCGAAGCTCGTGGCGGTGAACAAGACCAAGCTCGCCGACTCTGAGAGGAAGCTCACGATAACTGTGAGGCTGGCTCTTATAAACCATAACACCGCCGGGGCAGTTCATCGGCTTGATGCAATAGTCCTCTTCATCAATTACAGTTCTGTACATATTATCCTTGTAGTGGTCCCAGTGGCCGCTTGTTTCCCAAAGATGCTTGTTCATAATAAGCGGTGTCGAAACCTCAACATAATCATTTGCGTAGTGAATATCACGCCAGTAGTCAATGAGTGCGTTTTTAACTGCCATACCGTTTGGCATAAAGAACGGGAAGCCGGGACCTTCCTCGCACATCATAAACATATTCATTTCTTTGCCTATTTTTCTGTGGTCGCGCTTTGCAGCTTCTTCCAAAAGACGAAGATGCTCCTCAAGCTCTTCCTTAGTAGCAAACGCAATACCATTAATTCTTGTAAGCATTTTGTTGCTCTTTTCGCCCTTCCAGTAAGCACCTGACTGCTGTGTTACCTTAAATGCCTTAAGAGCCTTTGTATAGGTAAGATGCGGGCCTACGCACATATCAATGTAGTCGCCCTGCTGATAAAAGCTTATTACAGCGTCATCAGGAAGGTCATCAATGTGCTCAAGCTTGTACTTCTCTTCTCTGTCTGCCATAAGCTTTTTAGCTTCATCACGGGGAAGAGTGAATGTCTTGATAGGAAGATTTTCCTTGGTAATCTTCTTCATTTCATTTTCGATTTTTTCGAGGTCTTCATCGGTAAGCTTTGTATCTCCCAAATCAACATCGTAGAAAAATCCGTTTTCTGTTGCAGGACCAAAAGCAAAGTCCGCATGCGGATAAAGACGCTTTATAGCCTGTGCCATAATGTGTGCTGCAGTGTGGCGAATAATGTGAAGCTCTTCGGACTGCTCACATTCTCTTACACTGCCGTCATTGTAAATAACTTTCATAACTACCATCCTTTTATAAAAATAAAACACCCTTAACACAATCGTATTAAGGGTGCTTAGTTTGCACGGTTCCACCTTAATTTTTAACTCAGGGTTCTGCCCCATCCATTAACGCAGGCTCACGATATGGCTTACTGCTATTTCTGCCATACAGCTCCGGAATGGTCTTCACTAAAACGCTGTACAGGTCGCTTCCAGCAAATGCGCCCCTCTCTCTTATACCCACGTAAAAGCTACTCTTTCCTTCATCGCTTTTCTTAAAGAGTATATCATACAAATCTTTTTGAGTCAAGATATATTTTCGGGCCGAAGTACTTTCGTACAGACTCCTGCAGTGTAGTAGATATGCCCGCCAGCAAGGAAAAGTGCCTTGAGCTTTCTTCTAAGAGAAGTATCCTCGGGAAGATACAAATCCTCGGCTTCAGGATCAGGGAATACCCAACTGCGAACCTCTCTGCCGCCACTCAAAAGCGGATACTTTATAAATGCGTTTCCAAAGCCTGCAAGCTTTGAGCCTTCAACAAGTGCCGCAATGGTCGGGTCCATAAGCCACGAAAAGCACACCAAAAACTTAGGATCGTGCTCGGGGAAACGCTTCAGTGCAATTTCAAAGCCTTCATTAAAGCTTTGGGTAAAGACCTCGGGGGACAAATCTGTACCGCCAGGGATATGAACTGCGATAACCTCGTCTCCCGGGCGGAGAACACAATCCCATTCGTCCTTTTTAAATTCGGTGGTTTTTGTTTCTACTCTGCCGCTTATTACTTTGTGCCCAATGTAAGCCGAGTCCGTTTCGGTAAAGTCAGCGTCAAACGAGCCGAGGGCATCCTCGGCACCGGCACTTCCTAAAACTCTTCCGCTTTTATGGAATGTGCCTTCAACCATCATTATTTCAAATTTTTCACTTTTTTTGTTTTTGAGCACCATCGCTCCGCCGTCGAGTTCTCTGAACTGATACTCAAAACCGTTATGGTAAAACATTTCGCCAAAAAAGTAGATAAGATTCCAGTTATAATAAGGGAATGTAAGTGCGGGGCGCCCGATTTTTTCCTTGGTTTCGTTCATATTCTTTCTGATATCTCTGAATGAAAGCTTTATTTCGTCATCGGTAAAGCCGTGATTTCTGAAAAACTCCACGCTCTCAGGAATAAGAGTAAAGATAATAAGTACACCAAAAACATCCCTGCCAACGCTCCCGTCAAGCTCAGGAAGAGGGGTATGGCGTGAATCCCATGTGGTGCTGACTTTTATGTATTCGCAAATTGTTCTGCCGTATAAATACAAAGCTTTATTATTCAAAACCTCTTGTACACCCTGCTTTACTAATTCAAGATGCTCCTGAAGAATTGAAAACTCCTTGTCATATTTTTCGATTATTGAGGTATCGCAGAACAAGGTTTTTTCGTCTTTTAAGTTCTTATAAAGCTCTTCAAATTTTTCGGGGTAAGTTTCAATCCCGAGCGATTTTGTAAGTTCTTTAAATTCCATAAAATTACCTCCTGAGGCTAACTGTTAAATTCCTTCCCATTAATAAGGAAATCAATAGAAACATTAAAATACTCAGACATTTTAACAAGCAAATCAAGGCTTGGCTCACGCTTGCCATTCTCATAGTGGGAAAGTGCCTCGCGGGAAATGTTTAAATCCATAGCTACTTTTAACTGT
>JAZNOC010000043.1:0-5356 GCA_045580605.1 Clostridia bacterium
GGATCACCCATACAAAAGTTTTTACCACATAAGCGAGTGGCTTAAATTTTGACATAGAGCCAAACGCTATGATCAAGCCTAAAGGAAGCGCTAACACGAGGGTTAGCGCAAATATCAGGCAGGTATATTCAAGTCCGCCAAGCAGGCTTAGTGTTACTTCCCAAAATCCCATCGCTGATTTTCCTTATACTTAAAATTATTCGATAGTTTCTGTTACCTTAAGAACGTTTTCGAAACCGTACTTCTTTGCAAGTTCCATGAGCTTACCGTTTGCTTCAAGTTCCTTGATAGCTTCGTTAACCTTAGCTGTCAAATCGCTGCCCTTCTTGAAGCCAACTGCATAAATTTCCGAGTCAAGCTCGATTGCTTCAACAATTGCAAGGTCAGCGTAGTCGCCATTGCCACAGATGTTCTGAGCAAGGAGAATATCAACAACTGCAAAATCTACTGCACCTGATTTAACTTCTGTAAATGCATTGATCTGAGCTGTTGTTGCAAAAATTTTATCCTTATCTGTTACGCTTTCAGCATAAGAAGCACCTGCACTACCACCCTCTACGCAAGCTGACTTGCCTTTAAGGTCTGCTTCGCTTTTAAAGTTTTCAACATTTGCAGCCTTAACTACAATACACTGCTGATTAAGCATATAACCATAGGAAAAATCAACAAGGTCTGAACGCTTTTTTCCGTCGTCAGAAGAGTTTGCTGTGAAACCGTTCCATATGCAGTCGATAGCGCCTGAGTTAAGTTCATTATACTTCTGTGCCCAGTCAATTTCCTGGAACTCTACTTCCATACCGATAATTTCGCCAACAGCCTGTGCAAATTCTGTTTCGAAACCTGTCCAGTTTCCGTCAGCATCTTTTTCGTTCATGTTTTCAAAAATTGTTACACCGCATGTAAGAACGTTGTCTTCACCGGCCTTTTTCTCAGCACAGCCCGAAAATGCTGCAACTGCAAGCACCATTGCAAATACGATTGCTAATAATTTTTTCATAATAAATAACCTCTCTTTGTTTGATATGACATCATTTTACCACTCTACCGCACTAAAGTCAAGTGTTTTTTTAAATATTTTAAAAATAAAAAAGCATCGGTGATATTCCGATGCTTTTTTGGTTTTAGTCAATGCTTCGAACTACATCATTCACTTTTGTGCCACACTTGGAGCAAAATACTGTTTTTTCCTCCAAAGGCTCTCCGCACTGAGGGCAGAAGGTTTTTTCTTTTTCCTCGTTAACTACATTTTTGTCTACCCTGCGCTTTTTAAATTTCTTTATAAGCACATAGACGCATATTAAAATGACTCCGACCAATATTGTTATAACGGTGTTTTTCAAAACTGTGCTAAGGATGTTACTCATATATAATCTTACACCCTCTATCACAATGTCCTCACACCCTGACAAAATTCCAAGAACTATTGGTCTGATAGCTCCAAATACACCAAATAACACAGCACTTATTATAAGAGTAATACCTGTCCAAATCGTGATATCATAGCTTTTTCTTATTTTTAGCAGCAACACCGCAAAAAGAAGAGCAATAACAATCAGAGCTATAAGTATATGCACAGACCCCAAAACTCTTACCGTTTTAAGAATTCCGTCTGTGCGGACCTCTGAAGATAAAAATCCAAGGTCGTCTTCTCCGTTTTCGTCAAAATAGTTTTGTATCCCTTCGTAGTCCCTCTTTGTCAATTCATAACCGCTGACCTCTGCAATAAGGTAATGGTTATCCTGTACCAGCGAAACTACATCCTCTCCGCTAACTCCGTCCGGAGTGTCTCCTCCAAGTATGTATTCTGCATAGTCCTCGAGGGTTGACTTTACAAACTTGTCAAAATTCCCCTTTTTGTATATCTTTGCAATTTCCTTACTTGTTATGTCGCTTCTTACAAACTCGTTCACATCCACATGTTTCACAACTTCATCTATATCAATATTGTCAATAAGGCTTTCGATTTTTTCTTCTTCCAAACTTTCTCTCAACGAAGCAAGTGTGATAGCCGATAAAGCCATAACAAATATAAGTATGCAACAAAGGACAGAAAGAAGTCCTTTTACAAATTTGTTCCCTGACTTTTTTGTGCCACTTTTTTCTTTTTTTACTATCTCACTTCCACATACATTGCAAAATTTTACTCCCTTTGGAAGCTGTGTTCCACATTTGCTGCAATTCATATTATTCCTCCTGTTTTGTAAACTAATTTTATTTTATCCTTTGTATAATTTATTGTCAAGTATTTATTGCATCGCAGTTTGCGTGTGCATGCGTAAAAACATCTGCTACTTCTGATATTGTCATAAACGCCTTTGGGTCAACTGTGTGAACGATTTCTCTCATTCTCGAAATCTGGAAACGGTTTACTATGAAATAGACCACGTCTGTTTCTTTTTTGGAATATGCTCCCTTGCCATTTATGATTGTTGCGCCCGTTTCAAAAGTTTCCATAAGTGCTTTTGAAACCTCGTCTGACTTTGCTGTTACTATCATAACACCTTTTGAACGATCTAGGCCCTCTACGATAAAGTCAATGGTTTTAAGTGCCGCCATATATGTTACAATGGAGTACAAGGGCAAAATCCAGCTGCTGAGAATAAACCCGCAAATAACGTATAAAACTACGTTATACATCATTACAAAAGTGCCAACAGTTATTCCAAGCTTTTTCGCAAATATAACTGACATAACCTCAACGCCGTCAATAGCTCCGCCGAAACGGATTGTAAGGCCGCTTCCCACACCGGAAATCAGCCCGCCGAAAAGTGCACAAAGGAGTAAATCGTCCCCTGCAAGCGGAGATGCGATTGATACATCAATCGGAAGAATGTCGGTTATAAGCCACGCACAAAGGGAATATATAACAACCGTAAAAATCGAATAAATTGTAAAGTTCTTGCCCTGTTTTTTAAAGCCGTACAAAAATAACGGTATGTTTAGCAGGATCAAGAATACTGACAAATTAAGATACTCCGGCGTAATTTGAGACAAAAGCATTGATGTTCCCGATATACCGCTGTCGTACAGCTTTACAGGAGCAAGAAACACCGTTACTCCAAATGCATTTATACACCCTGCGATAAATAAGGCAACGAAGTTTTGCCAATGCAATTTTTCTGTTTCTTTTATGCATCTGTTTTTCATTTAATACACCCCTTTGGTTTTATTATATCATAAACCGTAAATGTTTCAATGATGAAATCTTCCGCAGGCAAATATAACTGAAAAAGCACTTGCAGTTGCAAGTGCTTTTTCTGGTGGGAGAGGGTGGATTCGGACCACCGAAGTCATAGACAACAGATTTACAGTCTGCCCCCTTTGGCCGCTCGGGAACTCTCCCTGGAGCTGGTAATAGGACTTGAACCTACAACCTGCTGATTACAAATCAGCTGCTCTGCCAATTGAGCTATACCAGCATATTAAGTTTTGCGCTATCCGCGACACGCATATTATATTAACATAAGGTTTTGCCTTTGTCAATACCTTTTTTTAATTTTTTAAAGAATGTGGACAATATTCGTCAAAACACGCCTCACATTCTACTTTACAGTGTGTTTCTTCACAACATAATGCATAGTCGCACTCATCACAACAACACTCTATTAGCTTCCCCTTTCGGTTAAAACTCAATCCGTTTCCTTTGCAATCTCGCCCCAAATTCCCAGGAGTTAAAATTGTACCCGTGCTATCTATAATAAATTTTCTTTTGGTTATACTTCTTAATAATTTGTATATGAATACCCTAATTTTTTCTCTCATAATACCACCATTTTCGAAAAAGGACTTGTTTGAGTCCTATTATATCACAACTAAATATTATAATCAAGAAAAAGTGCTTATTTTAGTCCGAAAGGGTGTTTTTATGACTGAGCAAAAAATAAAGCAGGATAAAATCTGCATTGGCGCCAACATAAAAAGAATACGCAAAGAAAAGAAAATAAAGCAAGTATACGTTGTTATACAAATGCAACTTATGGGATTAGATATGACGCGCGAATCCCTTGTTAAAATTGAGCGCGGCACTCAGCATATATACGCATCTCAGTTAAGAGCGATAAAAGAAATTTTAGGAACATCATACGATGAACTTTTGAAATAGAAAGGCAACGGGTAAAATACCCGTTGCCCTTTTTTATTTCTTACTAAATCTCTCAAGTCTCTTTCTGCGTTTTATCTTCTTATTTACTCTGGAAAATATTACGCCTGCGAGCATAAGCACAATAATTACGATTGTGGCATACGAAATCGCGGAAATATTATTACTTTTTACCCTTGACCACATTTCCAGCACAAGCTCGTTACGGTCCCCGAAGTCTTCCATAACGCCGAGGCGGGCGGACTCCTCCAGACTTGGATACTGTGCTGTGAGCTGGCGTGTAAGGCAGTTTGTGCGAATTACCGCTCTGCCGTCATCGGTGTATCGGTCTTCGGAAAGAGTCCCGTTGAAGAAATACGAAAGGTCGTACTCAAACTCACCGTCTTCCTCACCATAGAAGTCGCTTACCATATCGAAGATATCATCACCCGCTATAACGCTTGTATATCCAATATATGCCATATTGCGAGCCGCAATTTCGGGTCTGCACAAAAAGTCAACAAAATCCTGAGCAAGCTCTGTATTTGCGCCCTTGGGCATTATCCATCCGTCAAAGTACATTGTGCTTCCCTCTTTGGGAATTACAAACTCAAGATATTTTTCGTCCTCCTCTTCAGCAAGGTCCATTGCATAAACGGCGTCGCCGCTCCACGCAAGGTTTGCATCGATTTTGCCCGAAACTATATCGCTTTTGCCCGAGTCAACCTCAAAGCCATAGATGTTTTCTTTCATAAGCGAAAGAGCCTTGCCGACCTTTTCTATTGTTTCGTCATCAGTTGCATTTGCAATGCTATTTACCCTTCTTTGAAGTTCTTCACCCGTGATTTTGCCGCTGTTATACTGTTTTACTGCCTCATTCAGTTCATCTCTATGAACATAAAGCGAGCCTACAACATAGGCATCACGGGAAACATCCTTGCAGCTTGTTTTATTTTGGTACTTTGTATTCCAGAAAAGGTCCCAGGTTCCTGCATCTTCCCTCTTTACCTCATCGGGATTATACAAAAACCCTACCGTTCCCCACATATAGCCGACAGCGTAGTCTGTCCAGCCGTATTTATCAAAAGTTTCCCTGATAAACGGAGAAACATTTTTTGTGTAGTTTGGCATTTTTGAAAGGTCAAACTTTTCTATTGCGATACTTTCGTCCTTGCCGCTTTTTGTTGCAGTTATCATTTTGTGGATGACATAGTCCGACGGGCACGCAAGGTCGTAATTTGTTTTGCCCGTTTTTATGGTGTTAAGCATTGTTTCGCA
>JAZNOC010000044.1:0-2037 GCA_045580605.1 Clostridia bacterium
GAAAGCCGAATTTATTATTTGGAGAATGCTGTTTGAAGATGAACAACACCTTGGAGATTGTATTGTAAACGGGAGGTTTGCAAATACATTTCTCGCAATCCTCTCGTATCTTGGGCGTCAACGATTTATGAAAGGATTTTAAAAATGAACAATTTGACGATACGTTTAGAAACCGAAAAGGACTACAGAGCTGTAGAAGAACTTACCCGTGAGGCGTTTTGGAATGTCTACAAGCCCGGTGCGGACGAGCATTATTATGTGCATCAGATGCGCAATCACCCCGACTTCATACCCGAACTTGCATTCGTGCTTGAACTTGATGGCAAGATCGTCGGCAATATCATGTATACAAAGGCTTGGCTCGAGGATGAAAATGGAAACCGGAAAGAGATCCTTTCCTTCGGGCCGCTGTGTGTTGCCCCCGAATACCAAAGACAGAAGCTGGGCAAAATGCTGATTGAGCATTCCTTTGAGGTTGCACGCAAGATAGGCTATGATGTGAACATTAACTTCGGCAATCCGGGCAACTATGTCAGCCGTAGCTTTGTGAGCTGCAAAAAGAAAAATGTCAGCTTTGTGGTGGACGGCAACTTCCCCACAGCACTTCTCGTTTGTGAGCTTGTCCCCGGTGCACTGGACGGCAAAAAGTGGATGTATATCCCGTCTACCGCCGCTGATTGCTGCGAGGACACCGCCGCTGTGGAAGCCTTCGACACTACATTTCCACCCAAGGAAAAGAAATGGATGCCGAGCCAAGAGGAATTCTACATCTATAGCCGTTCGTCGGTAGTCCGCTAAACGCAAAACCGCCGCTGAGGTTTCGTACGATTCCTCAGCGGCAACTTTTTCATGCTTTATATTTTGATTCTCCGTTCATACAAACTCAACACTTGCGCCTAAAAAGGACTCTGTGGTTTTTATCGCAATATAGTTTAGCGGTACCGTTCCTGTCAAAGGGCGCATGTGCAAGTACTCCGGTTCGTACATCGTTCCATTAATTAAGTATTTTGCGTGAGACTTGCACTCGATATCCCGGTCTAATTGCAAAAGTCTGTACTTTCCCAACAACACCCACTCGTCAACTACTGTATAGGACATACACACACTCCTTCCCCAAAAATACTCCGCCCAAACAGCTGGAAACTCACTCTTTATCCCTTTTGTCCATCTTAGCAGCGAACTTTATTGCTTTACCGCTCTTGGGATTTGTATCCAAATACCAACGGTCATTGCAATAGAACACCTGTGCACTCGTTCTGCTACCTATGTAAATGTAGTAATGTGGAACCATCCATTTTGAAAAAGGCATATTCCTATGCTCTTCAAAATAGTCGCCAAACCAACGCGGTACAGGAATAATCATAACGCCTTCTCCTTACTTGTATTTGATAGTACCTCTTGAAACTGAAAATGCTTTTCAATTCCCCAATTTTCATCATTCTTTGTGTCATCTTAATGATACATCATTAATAGTACAATATTTCGGACATAAACACAACTTTTTTCCGATTTTCCGCATAAAATACCGCTGAGGTTTCATATGATTCCTCAGCGGCAATCTTTTATCTTTTCCTAAATATCACAACAGCTCGACACATCAAAATTTGTCATTCCGTGTTTTTATGCAGATAGCACTCTTTGTCGTGGGAATGTATGACACCGATTGCTTGCAAATAGGAATATATAATAACCGAGCCGACGAATGTCATTCCCCGGTTTTGCAAATCTTTTGAGAGCGCATCCGATAAGTCATTTGTTGTTTTATCGGTTTCGTAAACGGTTCTGTCGTGGGTAAAGGTTCTTAAATAGTTATAAAAAGAACCGTACTCACAGGCTATCGCCTTAAAAATCTTGCTGTTTTGAATGCTTGCATGGATTTTACGCCTGTTTCTTATAATATCTTTGTTGCTTAAGAGTTCCTCTATTTTGTTCTCGTCATAAGAAATTACTTTGTCTATATCAAAACTATCATAGGCTTTTCGAAAGCTTTCTCTTTTATTCAAAACACATTCCCAGGAAAGTCCGGCTTGAAAAGAC
>JAZNOC010000045.1:0-3361 GCA_045580605.1 Clostridia bacterium
TAAGACATTTCGTCAGAAATCGGTGCACCGCCGCAAACAATTCTGTCAAGTCTTCCGCCAAGAGCGTTGTGAATAGAAGAAAACAGTTTTCTTCTGATATCAATACCTATCTTTCTGAGACCGTTGGATACTTTTATAAGAAGCATAAGAGCCTTGAGCTTGCCCTCTTTCTGAGCGGTACGAAGAATGTTAGAATGAAGTGCAGATGCAACCGCAGGCACAACATACATATATGTAGGTTTATATTTAACAAGATTTTTTGCAACGTTTTTAAGGCTGTCGTTGATGCATACTGTGGTATGCTTGTGAATAGCAACCAGAATTCCGCAAACGGCTTCATAAGCGTGGTGATAGGGAAGAAGTGAAAGCCCCATTTCGCTTATTGTAGAAACCCTGAGTCCGTGGTAAATGATAGAAACAAGGTTCTTTTCGGAAAGCATAACGCCTTTTGCAAGTCCTGTTGTGCCTGATGTGTACACAAGCATCTTGAGTTCCTCATAGATGTTTTCCATGTCAACAAATTTTTTGTTGCCTTCTCTGTAAAGCGCACGTCCCTTTTCTCTCAAAAGGTTAAAGGAAAGGAAATTTCCCTCGTCTTCTTCTCTGTCAATACCGATAAAGTATTTGATGTTTGAAAGAGAGTCAAGGTTTTCCTTAATCATATCCTCTGCTTTCTTTCCATAGAATAAAACCTCTGTATCACTGTCGTTTACAACATACAAAAAGTCTTTTGCGGGAAGCTCCTTATCTATTCCTACGAACACGCTGTCAGAGCGAAGCACACTAAGATATACGTTTATCCACTTATAGCTGTTATCAGCAAAGCAGGCAACGTGTGTTTTTGAAACACCAAGGTCAGCAAGAGCGGTCCCAAGAGCAAAAACATCTTCGTAAAATTCGTTGTAATTAACTCTTTTTTCTTCTTTGTTCTCTTTGTGAATATAGGCAGTGTGCTCTCCTGCCTCTTTTTTAGACAGTTCCAACAGTTCACGAATTGATGAAAGAGGTGTAACCTCTTTTAAATAGCTTTTCTTCATAAAATTCTCTCCCATACTTAATTTTTATCTGTCAGAAGCTTGTTTACCTCTGCAATAAATGTACTGACGTCTTTAAACTGACGGTATACCGACGCAAAACGAACATACGCAACCTCATCAATGTCTTTAAGACCCTCCATAACCTTTTCACCGATTTCCTTTGTAGAAATCTCACGCTTCAGGGTGTTTTGCAGGTCGGATTCTATCTTATCAACCAAAAGGTCAAGCTGATGAGCCTCAACAGGACGCTTCTCACAAGCTCTGGTAAGACCTGCAAGGAGCTTCTCACGGTTAAAGAGTTCCCTTGTTTTATCCTTTTTAATAACAATTATCGGAAGGCTTTCCACCTTTTCATAAGTGGTAAACCTCTTTGCACATTCAATGCACTCGCGCCTGCGCCTGATGGCTACGCCTTCTTCAGTAGGACGAGAATCGATAACCTTGCTGTCATCAAAACCGCAATAGGGACAACGCATACAAACCCCTCCTTATAAATTCTCCATATCAGAGATTTTATTTATTCTTTTTAAATGTCTGTCGCCCTCAAACTGAGCCGACATATAAGAATCAACAATTTCCTTTGCGTAATCGGGCGAGGTAAATCTGCCGCCGAGCGAAATTATATTTGCATTGTTATGCTGCTTTGTAAGTGCAGCAATCTCGGGAGAGGGGCAAAGCGCACAACGGATGCCCTTTACTTTGTTTGCAGCAATTGATATACCAACGCCAGTGCCGCAAACCAAAATGCCGAAGTCTACGTTTTTTTCTACAACCTCTTTGGCACAAAGTAGTGCATAGTCGGGGTAGTCAACGCTCTCGGGCGAGTTTGTTCCCAAATCAATTATTTCATTACCTTTTTTGGTAAGATACTCCTTAAGAATGTTTTTAAGCTCGTATCCGCCGTGGTCGGCAGCCATTGCAATTTTCATAGTTTCGACTTCTCCTCTAATTCTCTTTCAGCTTGTGGCTTGCGAAGATAAATTACGCTAAGTTCATTTACATCGCAAGGCTCTTTTAAGGATGCTGCATAACACACCGATGCCGCACTCTGAAGTGTGTGCTGCGGAAGTGCGAAAACAGCGTTTTCGCCCATAAGCTCCTTTAATGTGTCCTTATATACTTTTACGCCGTCGCCGACAAAAATAGTTTTTTCAGGAAGCGATTGTGCAAGCTCTTCGATAGATAATGCACGGGGAGGCTCAATACACTCAATTTTTCCATCGTTAAATCTGTACAGAGCATTGTAAACCTGATTTCTGCGTGCATCCATAATCGGTGCTACAAGTAAATCTGACGATGAAACATTATACGCCAATGCCTCAAGTGTGGAAACTCCGACAACCTTTTTGCCGCATCCGTATGCAAGCCCCTTTATTGTTCCAATACCTATTCTAAGTCCTGTGAATGAACCCGGCCCGTTTGAGCATGCAAAAAGGTCAATGTCATCACAGGTAAGTGAAAGTCCTTTCAAAAGCTCATCAACCATCGGCATAATGGTTTGTGAATGTGTAAGCGCAGTTGTATAGCTTATTTCGCCTTTAATTATCCCGTCATCCATCACCGCAGCAGATGCAGTCAGTGCAGATGTATCTACGGCAAGTATCTTCATATTATATAACCCCCTCAACCTTGATAAGTCTTTCATCGGGGTTATTCCCGGTGCGTGATATGGTTATAACGGTTTTTTCGTCGGGCAAATATTCCATAAAGGAATCGGGCCACTCTATAATGGAAATTCCCTGTTCAATCTGCTCTTCAAAACCGATATCGCAAAGCTCGTCATAATCTGAAAGTCTGTAAAGGTCATAGTGGTTTATAACCACAGACCCCTGATACTGCTGCATAATGGTAAATGTAGGCGAGTTAACCCCCTTTTCCACGCCAAAGAAGCGTGCAAACCCGCGCGTGAACGCCGTTTTGCCTGCGCCGAGGTCTCCAGTAAGGCAAATTACATGCGGTGCACTTACCTTTTTTGCAAGTTCGTATGCAAAACTTTCAGTTTCTGCTGTGTTATGCGATAAGAATTCCAAGAAATTGCCCTCACTTCTTATAATATAATTAACAAACAAATTATACCATATAAATAAGAAAAATGCAACCAAAATAAAAAAAGAACTGAAAGGTTCCAAAAAAAAATCAAAAATAAACTGAAAAACAAACAAAAAAACAAAAAAATGTGATTTTCTGTGTGATTTTTTGTGATTTTCTATTGACAATTTATGTGGTTTTGTTGTATTCTATATACATAAGAATAGATTTTGAAGTGGAGGGTTCACTATGAATTTTGAATCACTTGAAAAAATAAAGGTAACCGCGCGTGTGCA
>JAZNOC010000046.1:0-25205 GCA_045580605.1 Clostridia bacterium
AACCGTAATATAAGAATGGAGGACAGAGGATATGAACGTATTTAGTGGTGAAGGAATAAGAAATATAGTAGTGCTCGGGCACGGCGGTGCAGGTAAGACATCGCTTGTCGAGGCAATTCTACATAAAGCAGGAGCATCAGACAGATTTGGTAAAATTGCAGACGGTACAACAGTAAGCGACTACGATGCGGAAGAAGTGAAAAGAAAGATTTCAGTTAACCTTTCAGTAGCTCCTTGCGTATGGCATACTCCCAAAATTCCCGACTCAAAGATTAACCTCATCGACACTCCCGGTTACTTTGACTTTGTGGGCGAAGCTATGGCAGGTATACGTGCGGCTGAAAGTGCTCTCATCGTTATCAATGCAAAAAGCGGCGTTAAGGTGGGAACCGAAAACGCATGGAAATATGCGACAGACCGCGGCATGGCACGTATGATGTTTATTAACTGTATGGACGATGAAACTGCGGACTTCGACAAAGTTGTAGCACAAATTCACGAAAAATTCGGTGCAAGTGCAGCTGTTTTCAGAATTCCTATCAAGGAAGGCAAGGACCTTACAGGTTATGTTAACATCGTAAGCGGTAAGGCATATAAGGTTGAAAATGACGTTGAAACCGAAATCCCGATACCAGAAAATATGAGAGCATCTTACGACAAGTATCACGACGCACTCGTTGAGGCAGTTGCTCTTACAAGCGACGAGCTTTTGGAAAGATATTTTGCAGGCGACACAATCACTGACGATGAAATGCGTGCAGTATTAAAGGGCAGTGTTAAGCAGGGTCAGGTTGTTCCCGTTTATGGTGGCTTCTGCACAGGCAAGACATTTGCGGTTCGTTCTCTCATGGACGCAATGCTCAAATATCTTCCTTCTCCCGTTGAGGCTGAAAAGGCAGATGAATCGGCTCCGCTCAGCGCAGTTGTATTTAAAACTCTTGCAGACTCTTACGGAAAAATTTCTCTCATCCGTGTTTATGGCGGTGTTCTTAAAGCGGATTCAACAGTTTATAATGTGAATAAGGGTGAAAACGAAAGAATCGGCAAGCTCTATGTTCTCCGTGGTAAGAAACAGATTGAAGTTCCCGAACTTCGTGCAGGCGACATCGGAGCGGCTACAAAGCTCGGCGTAACTCTTACAGGCGATACTCTTGCGAAGCAGGGCGCAGAGGAACTTGAGGGAATAGAGTTCCCCAATCCCGCCATCACGATGACGATTGTTCCTCAGGCAAAGGGAGACGAAGAAAAAATCAGCGCAGGTCTTTCCAAGCTCCGTGAGGAGGACCCCACATTCAAGGTTAAAAACAACAAAGAAACAAAGGAACTTACAATCTCCGGTACAGGAGAGCTTCACCTTGACGTTATCACGAGCAAGCTTAAGGAAAAGTTCGGCGTAGGTGTAGAACTTAAAGTTCCTAAGATTGCATATCGTGAAACTATCCGTAAGACGGTTAAGGTTCAGGGCAGACACAAAAAACAGTCGGGCGGTCATGGTCAGTTCGGCGATGTATGGATTGAATTTTCACGCCACGAAGGAACAGAGCTTATTTTCGAAGAACAGATTGTCGGCGGCGCAGTTCCCAAGAACTACTTCCCTGCGGTTGAAAAGGGCCTTCAGGAATCTATTGTAAAGGGTGTCCTTGCAGGTTATCCCGTGGTTGGACTTAAGGCAGTTCTGGTGGATGGCTCTTACCATCCCGTTGACTCTTCCGAAATGGCGTTCAAGGTTGCCGCAGGCATCGCTTACAAGGACGGACTTACACAGGCAAACCCCGTTCTTCTTGAACCTATCGGGCATCTTGAAGTTACAATGCCTGAGGACCTTATGGGCGACATCATCGGCGACATCAATAAGCGTCGAGGAAGAATTCTCGGTATGAATCCCATCGGCGACGGGCTTGGCGAAGTTGTTGCAGAAGTTCCTGAAGCAGAAATGTGTAAGTATGCAACAGACCTTCGCAGTATGACTCGTGCAAGAGGTAAATTTACTTTCGCATTTGAGAGATATGAAGAGGTTCCCGATGCAATTGCACAGAAGGTAATAGCAGAGTCGAATAAGGAATAAAATAAAAATGGGTGGATTTGCACAAAGCCGCAAATCCACCCTGTAATTTTTTGGTTAAAAATTGGGTAAAATATGCTTGCAATTATATATAAAAGTGGTATAATGTAATGTGGATGAAAATTTTAAACAATTATATGAGGTGAATTGTATGATGATGAACAAAAAAACTATTGAGGATATTGAGGTTAAGGGTAAAAAAGTGCTCGTTCGTTGCGACTTCAACGTTCCGCTTGATGCAGACGGAAATATCACAGACGAGAACAGAATTGTAGGTGCAATGCCCACAATCAAATATCTTGCAGATAACGGCGCAAAGGTTATCCTTTGCTCACATATGGGCAAGCCCAAGGGTGAGCCTAAGCCTGAGTTTTCTCTTGCTCCCGTTGCAAAGAGACTTTCTGAAAAGCTCGGCAAAGAAGTAGTTTTTGCAGCTGACGCAAACGTTGTAGGCGACAATGCAAAGAAAGCAGTTGCAGAAATGAATGACGGAGACATTGTTCTTCTTGAAAACACTCGCTACAGAGCAGAAGAAACAAAGAACATAGAGACTTTCAGCAAGGAGCTTGCTTCTCTTGCAGAAATTTTTGTTAACGACGCTTTTGGTACTGCACACAGAGCGCACTGCTCAACTGTTGGTGTTGCAGATTACCTTCCCGCAGTATGCGGCTATCTTATCCAGAAGGAAATTGAATTCCTCGGCAATGCAGTTAACAACCCCGTTCGTCCGCTCGTTGCAATCTTGGGCGGAAGCAAGGTTTCAAGCAAAATCAGCGTAATCGAAAATCTTCTTGATAAAGTTGACAAGCTCATCATCGGTGGCGGTATGGCTTACACATTTATGGCTGCTAAGGGCCACGAAGTAGGCGATTCTCTTCTTGAAGAGGACTACATCGACTATGCAAAGAAAATGATGGAAAAAGCAGGAGATAAGATTCTTCTTCCCATCGATACAGTAGTTGCTAACGAATTTTCTAACGATGCTGAAAGCAAGGTTGTTCCCGAGGGCGGAATTGAAAAAGGCTGGGAAGGCCTCGATATCGGACCTAAGTCAATCGAGCTTTTCTCAAATGCTGTTAAGGACGCTAAGACAGTTGTATGGAACGGACCTATGGGCGTATTTGAAATGGAAAACTTTGCTAAGGGTACAAACGCAATTGCAAAGGTTCTTGCAGAAATTGATGCTACAACAGTTATTGGTGGTGGCGACAGCGTTGCTGCAGTAAACCAGGCAGGTCTTGGCGATAAGATGTCTCACATCTCTACAGGTGGCGGTGCAAGCCTTGAGTTCCTTGAGGGTAAGGAGCTTCCCGGTATAGTAGCACTCTTAGATAAATAATGCGAAGTTCGAAATGAAGGAAAGGAATTGAATATACAATGAGAAAGATACTTGCCGCAGGCAACTGGAAAATGAACAACACTCCCGCTCAGGCGGAGGCTATGATAAACGAGCTTAAGGCTAAGGTTAAGGACTGCAAAAATGATGTCCTTATCTGCCCCACATTTGTATGCCTTCCTGCAGCACTTAAAGCAGCTGAGGGTACAAACATTCAGATTGGTGCACAGAATATGCACTTTGAGGAAAAGGGTGCATTCACAGGCGAAATCAGCGCACAGATGCTTAAAGAGCTTGGTGTTAAATATGTTATTATCGGTCATAGCGAAAGACGTGAATACTTTGCAGAAACAGACGATACTGTAAACGCAAAGGTTATTCAGGCTCTCAAATATGATATCACTCCCGTACTTTGCTGCGGCGAATCACTTAAACAGCGTGAAGACGGCATCACTTTTGATTTTATTCGCAGTCAGATTAAGATTGCATTCCGCGGTATTTCCAAAGAGGATGCAACAAAGATTGTTGTTGCATATGAGCCTATCTGGGCAATCGGCACAGGTAAGGTTGCAACAAGCGAGCAGGCAAACGAAGTTTGCGGTGATATCCGTAAGTGCCTTGAGGGTATTTACGATAAGGAAACTGCTGAAAATATCCGCATTCTTTACGGCGGCAGCGTAAACAAGGACTGTGCAGCAGAGCTTTTTGCAATGTCTGACATTGATGGCGGTTTAGTTGGCGGTGCAAGCCTTAAGCCCGAAGATTTTTCAATAATCTGCAATGCTTAATTAGTCTAAAAGAGAGTCGGGGGATAAGCCATCGCCGCTATTTTAGGTGCGGTGGTGGCTTAACGGCTCTTTTTGCATTTAGAAAGGAACAAAAAACGATGAATAAAAAGCTTACAATGCTCATGATACTTGACGGCTACGGCTACAACCCCGAAACGGATGGAAACGCCGTTTATGCCGCAAAAACACCGGTGATGGATAAGCTTCTCGAGAACTGTCCTCACACGCTTATAAACGCAAGCGGTCTTAACGTTGGCCTTCCCGACGGACAAATGGGTAATAGTGAGGTTGGCCACACAAATATAGGTGCGGGCAGAATTGTTTATCAGGAGCTTACAAGAATTACAAAGTCTATCGAGGATGGCGACTTCTTCGAGAACGACGCTCTTTTAAAGGCAGTAGAAAACTGCAAGAAAAACGGCAGTGCATTCCACCTTATCGGTCTTTTGTCAGACGGTGGTGTTCACAGCCATATTAAGCATCTTTTTGCGGCTCTCGAGCTTGCGAAAAAGAACAATCTCACAGAGGTTTACGTTCACGGCTTTATGGACGGAAGAGACGTTTCTCCTACAAGCGGAATTGATTTTGTAAAGGCTCTCGAAGAAAAAATGGCAGAGCTTGGCGTTGGTAAAATAGGCGTGCTTTCAGGCAGATACTATGCAATGGACCGTGATAACCGTTGGGACAGAGTTGAAAAGGCTTACAGTGCCCTTGTTTACGGTGAGGGTGTGCATGATGGAAGTGCTCAGGAAATAATGCAAAAATCCTACGATGCAGGCGTAACGGATGAATTTATTGTTCCGTCGGTTATTACAGACGGTGCAAATATAAAAGCAAACGACAGTGTTATCTGCTTTAATTTCCGCCCCGACAGAGCACGTGAAATCACACGTACCTTTGTTGACCCCGATTTTGAAGGGTTTGAAAGAAAGAACGGATTTTTCCCCGTTTATTATGTTTGTATGACCCAGTATGACGCTAAGATGCCTAATGTTGACGTTGCATTCCGCCCCGAAAAGCTTACAAATACTTTCGGTGCGTATGTTGCGGAAAAAGGTCTTAATCAGCTCAGAATTGCTGAAACAGAAAAGTACGCTCACGTAACATTCTTCTTTAACGGCGGTGTTGAGGCTCCTTATGAAAACGAGGACCGTGCACTTATTCCGTCTCCAAAGGTTGCAACCTATGACCTTCAGCCCGAGATGAGTGCTTACGAGGTAACAGACGAGGTTGTAAAACGCATTGAAAGCGGAAAGTATGATGTTATAATCCTTAACTTTGCAAACTGCGATATGGTTGGCCACACAGGTGTGTTTGACTGCGCAGTAAAGGCGGTTGAAGCCGTAGACGAGTGCATGGGAAAGGTTATTGATGCTGTTCGTGCACGTGATGGCGTTGTTTGCATCACTGCAGACCACGGAAATGCTGACCAGATGGTTGACCCCGAAACAAAGGAAGTATTTACTGCTCATACGACAAATCAGGTACCATTTATCGTTGCAGGTAAGGATTGTACTCTTCGTGAGGGTGGCAGACTTGCAGATATAGCTCCTACGCTTCTTGATATAATGGGTATTGAAAAGCCTCAGGAAATGTCAGGCGAAAGCCTTATCAAATAAAAAGGACGGAGAAATATGGATAATCGCCCTATCGGTGTGTTTGACAGTGGATTAGGCGGCTTAACTACCGTAAGACAGATAATGAATGCCATGCCCGGTGAGGATATAATCTATTTTGGTGATACCGGGCGTGTGCCTTACGGAAGTAAAAGCACAGAGACTATTATCCGCTATACAAAAGACGATATTGATTTTCTTCTCAGGCACAACATAAAGCTTATCATAGCGGCTTGCGGAACGGCAAGCAGTGTTGCGCTCCCTGTGCTAAAGAATGAATATAGCGTTAAGGTTATGGGTGTTTTGGAAAATGCCTGTCAGGAGGCAGTTCTCGCTACAAAAAATAACCGCATTGGGGTTATAGGTACGCAGGGAACTGTCAAAAGCAATAAGTATGCCGAAATAATAAACGGAATAAACCCCGAGGTACAGGTCTTTTCACAGGCTTGCCCGATGTTTGTTCCTCTTGTGGAAAACGGCTATGCACAGAGCGAGGCAGCGCGCCTTATAGCCACTGATTACCTTTCCTCTCTTAAAAAGGAAAAAGTGGATACACTTATCTTAGGATGCACACATTACCCCTTGCTTGAGGGCGTGATATCAGATATAATGGGTGGTGAAGTAACACTCATCAGCTCAGGCGCTGCAGCGGCAAAGGGAGCAAAGGAGTACCTTTTGAGCATAGATGCGCTTTCCTATAAAACCGAAGGTGGTAAAAGCGAGTTCTACGTATCGGATGATGCTGAAAATTTTGCTCAGCTCGGGAGTACATTTCTTGGCTCTCAGATTAACGCTCAGGTGCATAGAATGGAGGCGTTTTAGTAATGAAAAAGGACGTTTACATTTCTATAAGTGGCTCGCAGGACTACGACGGCGACAAAGATAAAATGGAAATGACTACTGCCGGAAGATTCTATGATAAAGACGGCAAATTTTATATCAGTTATACTGAAAACGAAATGTCGGGGATGGATAAGTGTTCTACAACACTTAAAATTTCGCCCGACGGGACTGTTTCGATGATGCGCCACGGCAGCACAAATACTCATATGATTTTTGAAAAAGACCGCTGCCACATTGGCCACTACGAAACGCCTTACGGGGATTTTACCATAAGCGTTACGGCAAATAACGTAAATGTGGACATCAATGAAGACGGCGGAAATATAGATATTGATTACATTATGGATATAAACAATGTTGCACGCTCTCGTAATTCCCTGAGCCTTAGCGTGAAAGCATGAAAGGAATGAAACTAATGGCAAATACATTTTCTGCAAAGAAAAAGCAGATTTATGAAGCAGCACTCGATGCCGCAAAAAAAGTTTATACGGATATTGAAATTCCTGAGTTCGTTATAGAGGAGCCAAAGGATAAATCAAACGGCGATTTTGCGGTAAATGTTGCGATGATGCTTGCAAGAGCGGCAAAGTCAGCCCCACGTCAGATTGCCGAAAATATCGTAAAAGAGATAGATAAGGACGCTATCGGTGCCGAAAAGATTGAGGTTGCAGGCCCCGGCTTTATTAACTTTTACCTTGACAAAAGCTATCTTCATAACGTTATTTTTGAAATTGAAAAAGACGGCGAAAACTACGGCAATATTGATATTGCAAACGGTAAAAGCGTTGTTGTGGAATTTGTCAGTGCAAACCCCACAGGCCCCATGCATATGGGTAATGCGCGTGGCGGCGCTCTTGGCGACACTCTTTCAAACGTGCTCAGTGCAGCAGGCTGGAAGGTTACCAAGGAATTTTACATAAACGACGCAGGTGCCCAGATTAAAAAGTTCGGAAAGAGTCTTTCCGCAAGATATATGCAGGCACTTCTGGGCGAGGACAAGGTAGAATTCCCCGAGGATGGATATCAGGGTGATGACATTAAAGTTCACGCTCAAAACTATATAGAAAAGTTCGGCGATAATCTGCTTGAGAAGTCGGAAGAAGAGCGTGAGGATGCTCTTGTAGAATATGCACTTCCGCTTAACATTGCGGCTCTCAAGAAAACTCTTGCAGATTATGGCATAAATTACGATGTCTGGTTCAGCGAAAGCACACTGCATAACTCAGGCAGTGTAACAGATACAATAGCAAAGCTTAAAGAAAACGGCATCACCTATGAAAACGAGGGAGCTTTGTGGATAAAATCCACCGAGTTTGGCTCAGAAAAGGATGATGTTTTAGTACGTGCTAACGGCATCCCCACATATTTTGCGGCGGATATTGCTTATCACCGCAACAAGCTTGAGGAGAGAGGCTTTGACCTTGCAATCAACATCTGGGGTGCAGACCACCACGGTCATATTGCACGTATGAAAGGTGCAATGAATTCTGTCGGTGCAGACGGAGACAAGCTAAATGTACTTATCATTCAGCTTGTACGTCTTATGCGTAACGGCGAGATTGCACGTATGAGCAAGCGTACAGGTAAAATGATTACGCTTGCTGACCTTATTGAAGAAATCGGCGTTGATGCCGCAAGATTCTTCTTCAATATGCGTGCAGCGGGCAGTCATATGGACTTCGACCTTGACCTTGCAGTGAGTCAGTCTAACGAAAACCCCGTGTTCTATGTTCAGTACGCACATGCACGTATTTGCTCAATTATAAGAATTTTAGAAGAGGAAGGCGTAAAAGTACAAAACGCAAAGGATATTGACCTCTCTCTTCTTACAAAACCTGAAGAAATATCTCTGCTTGAGGTTCTTTCAAAGCTACCCGAAGAAATTCGCTATGCTGCAGAAAACTTTGAGCCGAGTAATCTTACACATTACGTTATTTCGGTGGCATCGCATTTCCATTCATTCTACAATGCGTGCCGAGTACGTGATGAGGAGCCAAGCCTTATGAATGCGCGCCTCAAGCTGATAGAAAGCACACGAGTAGTAATCAAAAATGTGCTTGATATATTGGGCGTAAGTGCTCCTGAAAAAATGTAAAGCCATTACGGCGGAACGGAGAAAGTTATGAAACTCAAAAAATTCTCATCTTTAATTTTAGCACTTATTATGCTTGTAATGCCGCTTTCGGCATTTGCGCAGGATGCAGCTGCAGAGCAAGCTGAGGTGCAGGAATATTCTAACTATATGATAAAAAATGCCATAAGAACTTATGCTCATACGATAGCAAACAACTATTATTATGGCATTGATGATGACGAACTTCTTTTCTCTATTATATGCCAGGGCATAGACGATGGAAAAATCGACATAAACAATGCTGTACAGGCTATGATTGAGACGCTTGATGAAAACTATGCAGAATTCTATACTCCTGAAGAATATAAAAATCTGCAGGAGGACGTATCAGGCGAAATATCCGGCATTGGTGTTATGATTCTACAAAATAGCAAGGGGATTGTTGTAACATCAGTTATTGACAACTCTCCTGCACTCAGAGCAGGTATTCTGGCAGGGGACTATATTGTAGGAGTTAACGGCAACTCTACCGAGGGGCTTACCTCAAATCAGGTGCGTGCACTCGTTGTCGGAACAACCGGTACCGAAGTTAAAATTACTGTAAAGCGTGGAGAGTCTGTCATTGATCTTACATGCATACGTGCAGTTGTTGAGGTGTCTCACGTAACAACAAAGATGATTTCGGATGATATTGCATATCTTAAGCTTGATCAGTTTACACATGGCGCTGTAGATGAAGTCAGCGACTATGTAAATACTCTTAAGAAAAACAACACAAAAAAGCTTGTTATTGACCTTCGCAACAACCCGGGCGGCGAGCTTGAAGCTGCAGTTGAAATGTCGCAGATTTTCCTTAGTGCAGGTAAAATCGGTGAATTAAGATATAAAGATCAGGAAAAGAACGAAATTATCTATTCACGTAATTACAACGCACCACGCCTTAAGCTTGTTGTTCTTGTAAACGAAAACAGTGCTTCAGCGTCAGAGTTTTTCTCTGCAGCTCTTCAGGGAAGAAAGGCTGCAACAATCATCGGTACCCAAACCTTAGGCAAGGGTAGTATGCAGATTCTCATGAGAATCGTTACAGGCGCTGGGATGAAGTTTACAATCGGCGAATTTTTTGCTTATGACGGAAGCCGTATTCATGAAACGGGAATTACACCCGATATTGTGGTTGAAAACGAAAAAGAAGACGTTTTGGAAGAAAATTTTGAAGAAATTGATATCGACAAGGTACAGTTGGGTCAAATAGATGAGGGATTAACACTTGCTCTCGAACAGCGTCTTGGTGCACTTGGCTACTTTGAAGGCGAGCCCGATGGCGTTTACGATGAGGAAACAACCGAATCAGTACGCACTCTTCAGAATGTTTTGGGCTACGAAAGCACGGGTGTTGCGGGCTTTTACGAATATTTGTACCTTAAAGATTTAAATTATGACTTTGAAATAACTGTTGATACCCAGCTTGAAACTGCGGTAAATCATCTTAATAAAAAGTAACTTGAGGTGATAACTTGAGATTTGAAAAGTTAAAACCAAATAAAATAAAAATCGTCATAACAAACGACGATTTGCTAGAGTGGGGCGTAAGTGCAGAAGCTATTGCATCAAACCGCCCCGAAACGAAGGAAATGTTTATTTCTCTTCTTCGACAGGCTGAGCGTGAGACGGGCTTTGTGTGCGACAACTCACGCCTTGTCGTTGAAGTAAGTATAACGCCTAAGGATAACGATATAACTCTTTTTGTAACAAGAGTTTCAAACGAAGAGGAACGCGCCGTCTTTGATAAAATCTCGGCGATAAAAAAGGTGGACACAGTAAACATATCAGCATTAAAGAAGCGGTTACATAACGATGTGGTTTTCGAAATTGATGATTTTGAAACTGTGATTGATATGTGCTATGTTATGCGTAATTATTTCGGCGGTGCAATCTATGAGTACCGTGATAAGTACTACGTGATTGTAGAGCGTTTTATAGGGGCAAGGCTGTCAGAATTTGGAAGGGAATGCAAAAATGAGCTTATTCCCATAGTAAAAGAGCATGGAAACGCTATTTGCGAGAGAAATGCGTTTACCATTATTCGTATAAATTTCAAGAAATAGAAAAAGGGACTGCAAAAATCATTTTTGCAGTCCCTTTTTATTGACATATTGGCTCGTTTGGTGTAGAATTATGCGTGTATGTGAAAAATAAGGAGTATTGCAAATGAATAAAATTATAAAAGCATTTACAGTTGCTATGTTGATATTTATGTTTCCACTCGTGGTAAATGCCGAAAGCGAACTTTATACAGCGTCGGTTTCTGGGGTAGTAACACTCAAGATTATGCCCGATGAACAAAGTCGCGAAATCGTGTCAATACCCGCGTGCTCAAAGGTGGAACTTTTGAAGAAAAATAACACATGGGGACTGGTTATTTTTGAAAATAAGTGTGGATGGATCAATCTAAGCTTTACTGCTAAAAACTATACTGATGCTGCAAATTCCACCGGTAACGATGTTGTTGAAAACGCTAAAGTATATTCAGAAGACGGCAGCGTAAACCTTTACAACGTGCCTTCAGATAATGAACTGCTTGGAAGCGAAGTCAAGTACACTGTTCCAAACGATACAATCCTTAATGTAACCAGAAAAACAGACAGTGGATGGGCACTTGTATCAATGGACGGAAAATTTGCCTGGGTTGAATCAAAGTACACGCAAAAATACGAAAGCACCGCCGAGGAAGAAGTAAATAACTTCGGTATATATTACGTGTATGTGATGTCTGAAGAGGGAAAAGGACTTGAACTCAGAGAAACGAAAGAAGACGGTGAGGTTCTTGCTGTAATCCCAGACTGTATCAAATTGACCGTGCGTGAAAAAGACGGTGATTACGGCTATGTTTCTTTTGACGGACATAATGGTTGGATAAATCTTAAATACACGACAAACTCAATGTCAAACGCTCAAGCCGGTGCAGGCATTGTAGTCAATAGAGAAATGAGTGTTGATGCACAGGATGGTTCGGTAGATGTTATGAGTCTTCCGACTGAAAATATTGAATTGGGGAATACTGTGCTTGGCAGCATTAAAAACGGCACGGCCGTTTTTGTGCAAAGACAGACTCAGTCAGGTTGGAGTTACGTAAACAACGCTGGCGTCAAGGGTTGGCTTAAGCCGGGGACACTTTCCGAAGCAAAAATAAAGCATGTAGATAAAATAAAAACCGTAAATCCGTATGAAGTTTTTGCAATAGCGAAAAAAGGGAGTGGACAAAGCCTTTTTTCAGAGGTTGACGGAAAGAAGGTATGTACCGTTCCTCCTGGAATGAAAATGAAAATAGTAGCCGAAAACGGTGACTACGGATACGCTGTATGCGACTATGCATCGGGATGGATTAACTTGTCTGAAGCGGCACCAAGCTATGGTGCAGTTATAAATGGCATAGAAAAGAAAAATATAGAAATTCACACACTTGCAAATCAGGCAGAAGTAAAAAAGATTCCAATAAGCTCCGCTATTTATGCAGAAGATACAATCGCTGTGATCGAGAAGGGCGACGAGGTTGTTATTTATGCAAAAGTAAAGACGGGCTCAGAAAAGTGGGGGCTTGTCAAAACTGACGGTAAGTGGGGATGGATAAATCTTTCACAGACAACGAAAACTGCGCTTCCAATATGGATCGTAATTATAATACTGTCAGTTGCATTAGCTCTGATACTCGCTGTAATTTCGCTGACTCTTATTATCAGGAGGAGAAGAAAATGAAAAGTTTTTATGAAATTGAAGTAGCAGGACTTAAGCGCAAACTTCCCATGTTTAAGGTTAATGAAAACCTTTCAATTGCCGCATTTATTTTGTTTGGCGATGTTGAGCTTACCGTGTCTTGTGCAAGAGAGCTTTTAAAGGTTGTACCCGAGCACGATATTATGATTACGGCTGAGGCAAAGAGTATTTCGCTTATTCACGAAATGGCTCGTCAAAAGGGCGAGAACGGCTACATAATTGCACGCAAGGGCCCCAAGGTTTATATGCGTGATATGATAAATGTGTCGGTAAAATCAATCACAACAAAAAATGAACAACACCTTTATTTAGGCGGCGACGAGGCAAATCTTATGAAGGGCAAAAGAGTTTTAATCGTTGACGACGTAATCAGCACGGGCGAATCACTTGCGGCTCTTGAAAAGCTTGTCGAAGCAGCAGGCGGAGAAATTGTTGGAAAAGCTGCAGTTTTAGCCGAAGGAGACGCTCAGCTTCGAGACGATATTACATACCTCGAGCCGCTTCCTCTTTTCGACGGAAACGGAAATGAACTAAAAAATTAAAAAAGGTATTGACAAAGGCTTAATTAGTTGTTATAATACCTAAGTACTAATAAAGAAGAAGTTACCGCTTCTCACCTCACGGCAAAGCCAGTGTGGTTAATAATAAAACTTTTATTTGTGTTTATTTAAGCGGTAGGTTTTTCCTGCCGTTTTTTATTTAATGTTTATTTTGGAGGTGTTTTCCATTAGCAAGGAACTGATGATTAACGAAGAGATAAGGGATAAAGAGGTCCGCGTTATCGACAGCGACGGTAGCCAGCTCGGCATTATGTCGGGTAAAGAGGCTCAGGAGGTTGCAAACAACAAAAATCTTGACCTTGTAAAAATATCCCCGCAGGCAACTCCGCCTGTTTGCAAAATTATGGACTACGGTAAGTATCGTTTTGAAGCTGCTAAAAGAGAAAAGGAAAACCGCAAAAATCAGAAAGTTGTCAATTTAAAGGAAGTTCGTCTTTCGCCGTCAATTGACAATCACGACTTTGAAACCAAGCTTAAAAATGCTTGTAAGTTCCTTAAAAACGGCGATAAGGTAAAGGTTTCCGTTCGTTTCCGTGGCCGTGAGATTCATCACACTGCTCTCGGTGAAGAACTTTTGAACCGTTTCCTTGAAGGCGTATCGGAATTCGGAGCCGCTGACAAAAAGGCAAAGCTGGAAGGCAAAAACATGGCGATTACAATTTCGCCCAAGAACTGATTATCAAACTACCATTAGGAGTTTAGATATATACATTTGAGAGGAGAGATATTATGCCTAAAATAAAGACACACAGAGCCGCTGCAAAGCGTTTCAGTCTTACTAAATCGGGTAAGGTAAAAAGAGCAAGAGCATTCAGAAGTCATATTCTTACAAAGAAAGACACTAAGAGAAAGAGAAGACTCAGAAAAGGTGCTTTCGCTGATGTAACAAACGCAAAAGTTATTAAGAAACTTATACCTTATAAATAAGAATTGAGGAGGACTAAATAATGGCTCGAGTTAAGGGTGCACTCAGCACCAGAAAAAGACATAAAAAAATATTAAAGCTTGCTAAAGGTTACAGAGGCGGCAAGTCAAGACTTTACAGAGTTGCCAATCAGGCAGTTATGAAGTCTCTTTCTTACGCTTATGTAGGAAGAAAGCTTAAAAAGAGAGATTTCCGTTCACTTTGGATTACAAGAATCAGTGCTGCATGCAAGATGAATGACATCAACTATTCTCGTTTTATGAACGGTCTCAAGAAAGCAAATGTTGAAATCAACAGAAAGATGCTTTCAGAAATCGCAATCAACGATCCTGCAGCTTTCGCTCAGCTTGTTGAAACTGCAAAGAGCAATCTTTAAGAAATTAAAAACCGTTTCCGCACACGTGCGGGAGCGGTTTTTGAGCATAAGGAATTGGTAGAAATGATTATAACAAGCCGTGAAAACAAGGTTTTTCGCCTTGTAAAAAATCTTAAAACAAAGCGTGGCAGGGATGAGAATTCTCTCTTTGTTATCGAGGGAATTCGTAGTGTTTCCGATGCCATAAAAAAAGGCGTAGAGCTCAGCTTGGTCGCAATCGAGGACGGGCACCGTTTTGATATGGAGTTTAGCTGCCCTGTATATACCTTTGCACCGAAGCTCTTTGGCGAGATGTCGGATACCGTAACCCCACAGGGGATTATAGCGGTGTGCAAAAAGCCAAATTGCAGTTTAAATAACTTTAAAGAAAGTGAAAACAGCTGCGTAGTTATGTGCGAAAATGTGCAGGATCCCGGAAATATCGGAACGATTATAAGAACGGCGCATGCAGCATTTTGCGATGGAGTAGTACTTACAAAGGGATGTTGTGATTTGTACAACCCCAAAATCATCCGTGCAACTATGACGGGTGTGTTTTCGGTGCCTGTTTTAACAGATGCCGACAGTGAAAAAACGATTGCTCACTTTAAAGCCAGAGGCTACAGGGTTGTGGCAGGAGCTCTTTGTGAGCGTGCAGAAAATCTCTATGAAATTGACCTCTCAGGAAAAACGCTTATTATAATAGGAAACGAGGGAAACGGCGTTACGGAAGATACGCTTTCTCTATGTAATAGCGTCGCTAAAATCCCGATGAAAAGTGATGCAGAAAGTCTTAACGCATCTGTTGCGGCAGCAGTGCTTGTGTATGAACAATTAAGGCAGAATTTGTAAAACTTAAAAATTTTTCTTTACAAAGTTTAATTTTTGGTGTAACTTAATATAGTAATACTGTAGAGGGTTGGGAATTATGCAGCGTAAACTTTTGTGGATGGTTAAGTCCGACAAAATTCAATATAGAGGCAGCAAAATGCGTCAGCTCGCAGAAAGTGAGGACTTGTTTGATGCTTCAAAGCTTGACCGTAAAAGCAAAGCTTACAAAGATGCAGTAAAAAATCTTGAAAAAGCAGAAAAGCTTGGCTTTAAAGTAGTAACATTTATAGATAAGGAATATCCCGATTCGCTCAGGAATTCTCCCACACCTCCCGCAGTACTTTATGTCAGCGGGAATGTAGACGCTCTCAGGCATGGTGCATTTGCAGGTGTTGTAGGCAGCCGCGTGCCCGATGAGTACGGGCTGAGAATGGCAAGCTCACTTGCATTTGATATATCGCAAGCGGGTGTTGGAATTGTGTCAGGCGGAGCAAAGGGTATAGATGCCGCCGCACATACAGGTGCTCTTCGGGGAAAGGGAGTAACCGTTGCCGTGCTTGGCAGCGGACTTGACAGACCATATCCCGAGGTCAACATACCGCTTTTTGAAAAAATTGTAAAAAATGGCGGAGCAGTAATAAGCGAATTTCCTTTTGGTGAGCCGCCGAACAAACGCAATTTCCCAAGAAGAAACAAAATCATTGCATCAATGTCAGATGCCGTTATTGTGGCAAGGGCGGCAGCACGCAGCGGCGCTCTTATCACGGCGAACCATGCGGACTCTTACGGAAAAGCAGTTTTTGCAGTTCCGGGAAATATTGATAACCCGCTAAGCGCAGGGACAAACGGGCTTATCCGTGATGGTGTTAATCCGTGCCTTTCAGCGATGGATGTTCTTGACGAAATTATTTTAAGAAAACCCGATTTCTTTACAACAAAAGAAAATACTCAGGTTACTCAGGAAGAACCACCACAAAAGATTATAAAGGAAGAAAAGCCAAAGAGAAAAATGGCACTTTCACCGATAGAAACAGAGGTTTTCGAAGCAATCTCCGGCGGCAAGCAAACATTTGAACAGATAGCCGATGCGGTATCTTTTGATGAATCAAGACTCACTGCAGTGTTGGGAATGCTCGAATTAAAAGGTATAATATCGAAGGACTTTGATAAAAAATATAAACTAAAAGCAGGAGGGGAATGTTAATGGCAAATTATCTTGTTATAGTGGAATCACCGGCAAAAGCAAAAACCATTAACAAATATCTTGGAAAGAATTATACGGTTATAGCGTCAATGGGTCATGTCAGAGATTTACCCAAAAGTCAACTTGGCGTGGATATTGACGACAACTATACACCTAAATATATAACAATCCGTGGTAAAGGCGATTTGCTTTCAAAGCTTAAGAAAGCCGCTAAGAATGCGGATAAAGTTTATCTTGCAACTGACCCTGACCGTGAGGGAGAGGCAATAAGCTGGCATCTTGCCGAGCTTCTTGACATAGATAAAACTAAAAAATGCAGAATAGCCTTTAACGAGGTTACAAAAACTGCCGTAACTGCTGCACTTAAGGAAGCACGCCCGATTGATGAGCGTCTTGTTGATGCACAGCAGGCTCGCCGTGTGCTTGACAGAATTGTTGGTTATAAAATAAGCCCGATTTTGTGGAAAAAGGTAAAGAAAGGCCTTAGTGCAGGCCGAGTTCAGTCGGTAGCTACAAAGCTTGTTGTTGACCGAGAGCGTGAAATAAACGCATTTGTTCCGCGTGAGTACTGGTCGCTTAGCGCAACTCTTTCCGAAAACGGCGGAAAGAAGACCTTTCAGGCACGCTACTATGGCGTAAACGGCAAAAAGAAAGAACTGAAAAATGAAAAGGAAACACTTGAGATAAAAAGCAGGGTAGAGAAAGCCGACTTTGTTGTTAAGAGTGCTATTTACAGTGAAAAAACAAAATCACCTGCACCGCCCTTTACAACAAGTACACTTCAGCAGGAGGCAAGCCGTAAGCTTGGATTTACTGCAAGGCGTACAATGACTGCCGCTCAGCAGCTTTACGAGGGTGTCGAAATCAAGGGCAAAGGCTCTGTTGGTCTTATCACATATATGCGTACTGACTCACTTCGAATTACTCCTGAGGCTACCGAAAAAGCAAGGAGCATCATTTTAGAAAAGTACGGCAAAAGCTATGTTCCTGCAAAGGCGCGTGCTTATAAAACGGGCAAAAACGCTCAGGACGCGCACGAAGCTATAAGACCGACAATGGCTGAAATAACACCTGAACAGTTAAAGGATGCAGTGCCTTCTGACCTTTACAAGCTCTACAAGCTTATATGGGAAAGATTTATTGCAAGTCAGATGGCAAACGCTGTATATGATACTCTTTCCGCAGAACTCGATGCAAACGGGGTAACATTTAAGGCAAGCGGAAGTGCAATCAAATTTGCAGGTTATCGTGCAGTTTATATCGAGGGCAGCGATGATGAGGAAGAAAAGGATTCAAAACGTTTAACAAAGATAGAAAAGGGTATGACTCTTAAGGCGGTTTCACTCGATGACGAGCAGCACTTTACGGAGCCTCCTGCAAGATATACCGAAGCATCGCTTATTAAAACGATGGA
This sequence comes from Clostridia bacterium, assembly GCA_045580605.1. Taxonomy (GTDB): domain Bacteria; phylum Bacillota; class Clostridia; order UMGS1883; family UMGS1883; genus UMGS1883. The sequence goes on from JAZNOC010000046.1 coordinate 17,780, forward strand.
AGAAAACGGTATCGGAAGACCCAGTACCTACGCTCCGACAATCAGCACAATTTTAGGGCGTGATTATGTTACCCGTGAAAAGAGAATGCTTAAGCCGACTGAGCTTGGTACAATTGTAACAGATATAATGGCAGAGAACTTCAAAGACATTGTAAATGTGGACTTTACTGCAAATATGGAGCAGAAGCTTGATGATATCGAAGATGGCGGCGTATTGTGGCAGAATATCATTGACGATTTCTACAAGCCGTTCTCCGTAGAACTAAAAAAAGCAGAAGAAACTGTTGAAAAGATTGAGATAAAAGACGAGGAAAGCGACGAAGTCTGCGAAAAGTGCGGTCGCAAAATGGTAATCAAGCTTGGTAGATTTGGTAAGTTTCTTGCTTGCCCGGGATTCCCTGAGTGTAGAAATGCAAAGCCGATACTTCAGGATACAGGCGTTAAGTGCCCCAAGTGTGGCGGAAGAGTTGTAGCACGCAAGAGTCAGCGTGGCAAGAAGTACTATTCGTGCGAAAATGCACCGGGTTGCGATTTTCTTTTGTGGGATGAGCCTGTGCAGACACCGTGCCCCAAGTGCGGCGGCATAATGACTCGCAAGTACCTTAAGCGTAAAAGCATAACAGTATGCTCAAACAGTGAATGTGAAACAAACAAAAAGGAAAAGAAATAATTATGCTTCTTAAAGTTATAGGCGGTGGACTTGCCGGATGCGAGGCAGCGTGGCAGGCAGCCGAAAGAGGAATAAAAGTAAAGCTTTATGATATGAAGCCTGTTAAGTTTTCCCCTGCACATACAGATAAAAATTTATGCGAGCTTGTTTGTTCAAACTCGCTTAAAGGCAACGGTCTTGATAACGCCTGCGGACTTCTTAAGGAAGAAATGAGGCGTATGGGCAGCGTTGTGATAGCGTGTGCAGACAAAACGAGCGTTCCTGCAGGCGGTGCGCTTGCAGTTGACCGTGAGAGGTTTTCCTCGCTCGTTACAAAAACTGTTTCAGAGCATCCCAATATTGAAATAATAAGTGAGCTTGTAGATTCTGTTGATGAAGATGAGTACACAATAATTGCGACGGGACCACTCAGTGATGAGGCACTTAACGGGGCAATAGCATCACTTACCGATACGGAAAAGCTGTTTTTCTATGATGCAGCGGCACCTGTTGTTACGGCAGAGAGCATAGATATGGAAAAGGCGTACTTTGCGGCACGTTATAACAAGGGAACGCCCGACTATATAAACTGCCCTATGGAAAAGGACGAGTACGACGCTTTTTATAACGAGCTTATAAATGCCGAGCGTGCACCTCTTCACGAAAATGTTGAAAAGATAAAGGTTTTTGAGGGGTGTATGCCTGTAGAGATAATGGCAATGCGTGGCAGAGACACCCTTTGCTTTGGGCCTCTTAAGCCAAAGGGACTTCCTAATCCAAAAACGGGGAAGGAGCCTTATGCAGTGCTCCAGCTTCGCCGTGATAATACGGAGGGCACTCTGTACAACCTTGTAGGCTTTCAGACAAATCTTAAGTTTGGCGAGCAAAAAAGAGTTTTTTCTATGATACCCGGCCTTGAAAATGCAGAATTTGTACGCTACGGTGTTATGCACAGAAATACCTTTATAAATTCACCGCTTGTACTCAGCGACGACTACAGCCTGATAAAGCACCCCAAGGTGTTTTTTGCGGGACAGATAACGGGAGTGGAAGGATATGTTGAGTCAGCCTCTTCAGGTCTTGTTGCAGGCATAAATGCAGCAAGGAAAATTCTTGGCAAAGAAACCGTAAAGTTCCCGCCGTCAACCTGCACGGGTGCACTGATTCATTATATAACTGACCGTTACAACACCCGCTTTCAGCCGATGAACGCAAACTTCGGCATAATCGAGTGGGAAAGAGTAAAAATCAAAAACAAAAAAGAGAGATACGAATATATCTCCTCGCTAGCACTTACAGAGCTTGAAAAAATTGATACAAAATAGAAAAGAGTGTGCACTGCACACTCTTTTTTTATTCTAAGTTTCTTATAGCACATACGGCTACGTAAACATTTTTACATCCCATCTTTTTCAAAAGCTTGGAGCAGTACGATGCCGTTGCACCCGTTGTAAAAACATCGTCAACTAAAAGTGCAGAGCCATTAAGCTCGGTATCCCTTGTGAAAAAGCATTTTTTAACATTTTCCTGACGCTTGCGTGCACTAAGTGTTGCCTGATTTTCACCTGCATCTGTACGCAAAAGCGTATCCTTAACAGGCAACGAAAGAATTTTTGACAAATGCTTAGCTAAAAGATAAGATTGGTTATACCCACGCTTAAAGCGTGTTTTTCTGCTTTGCGGAACGTATGTTATAAAATCAAAGCCTCTGATAAATTCCTCGGACTGCAGTATCTTATTTGCAAGCAGAAACGCAAAAGCATACGCATACGATGGATGGCTGTAGTGTTTGAAGCGTACTATCGACGCACGGGCGTCGTCTGAGTACGCAAGTGCAGGAAAAACACGGTCGAAATATCGTTTGTTGTTATGGCATACCCTGCACAAGTCCTGTGAAAACTCGCCAAGAGAGGTCCCGCACTTTTTGCAGGCCTTTCCCTCGATGAACGGAAGCTTTCCCATACAAGTGCTGCAAACTGGCATTTCGTGTTCAAGAATTTCACCGCAAAATGGACATTTCGGCGGAAAAATTATATCAAGAAGTTTTCTCATTTTATTTCCTCTTTAATGCGTTTTTGAAGCCTTGTGTAAATGACCCACGAATGATTGTTCTTAACCATTCTCTCTACACTCTCAATACTGCCCACCAGAATTACAAGCTTTCTTGCACGGGTAACTGCAGTGTAAAGAAGATTGCGGGTCATAAGCATCGGCGGGAAAGAGCAAACAGGGATTATAACGGCGTTCCACTCACTGCCCTGACTTTTGTGAACTGTAAGTGCATAGGCAATCTCAAGGTCCTCAACGGAAGAAAAATCGTACTCGACAATTTTCTTATCGTCAAAGCTTATCGTCATAATTTTATCCTTGGTTGATATATCAAGGATAATACCGATATCACCGTTGTAAATTCCCATACCCTCCATAGACCCGTCGGAAAGGTGCCATAACATATCATAGTTGTTGCGTGTCTGTATAACCTTATCACCAACACGGAAAATGCGTTCGCCAAACCTTTTCTCTTTTTTGGATTTTGATGGTGGGTTAAGGCGCGACTGAATTACACGGTTAAGATTTACCGTTCCTGCAACACCTTTTCTTGACGGCGTAAGTATCTGAATATCGTTAAGACTGTCAAAGCCGTAAGCCTTATTGAGTCTTCCCGAGCAAAGCTCACAAATCGTTTCAACTGCTGCCTCGGGAGTTCTTTGCATAAAGAAAAAGTCGGTAGTACTGTCGTTTTCAAGCGGCATAAGCCCTGCATTTATTCTGTGAGCATTTGTTACAATGCGGCTGCAGCTTGCCTGACGGAAAACCTCGGTAAGCTTAACAGAGGGGATAACTCCGCTGCTTAGAATATCACGCAAAACATCGCCTGCACCAACGGATGGAAGCTGGTCGCTGTCGCCTGCCATAATAAGCCTTGCCCCGCGTCTCAGTGCCTTTAAAAGCGAACTGAACAAAAGCACATCGACCATACTCATTTCGTCAACTATCACAACATCAGCATCAAGGGGATTATGCTCGTTTTTAACAAAGCACTGACTGTCAGTGCCTGCCGACATATCCACCTCAAGCATACGGTGAAGTGTTTTTGCCTCAGCTCTGCAAGACTGAGCAAGCCTTTTTGCTGCCTTTCCCGTAGGAGCACAAAGCGAAACCGAAAGCTTGTGCTTTTTAAATATTTCGAGAAGTATTTTCATTATTGTGGTTTTACCCGTTCCCGGACCGCCAGTAATTACCACCACGTTGTGTTCGTTTGCAAGCCTTATAGCTTCGCACTGCAGGTCTGAAAGCTCAATCCCGAGAGATTGGCTCGCTTCCTCCATATCAAAGTCAATAAAGCGTGAAACCTTTTTCGAGGTCTTAAAAAGCTCGGAAAGCCTTTGTGCACAGGTGCATTCGGCATTGTAGTACACAGGAAGAAAAACATAGTCGTCCTCAACTATAAGCTGTGCATTGTTAACAAGCGAAACAAGAGCGTTTGAAATCTCAGTTGAGTCGCAGCCCAAAAGCTGAGTACAGTATAAAACAAGGTCAGACTGCATATAACACGTATGTCCCGAAAGTGCTGCCTGAAAAAGTGCGTGCTTTATCCCGCTTGCAATTCTGCCCGGGTGATTTTTGGGGATATTCATTGCATCTGCAATTCTGTCCGCAGTTTTAAAGCCTATGCGCTCTATGCTGTCGCACAAAATGTAAGGGTTTTCTTTTATAAGGTCGATGGAGAGAACACCGAATTTTTTATGGATTTTAAGCGCAACGGTAGGTGTAACGCCGTACTCCTGCAAAAACATTACTGTTTGTGATGCTTCCTGCCGAAGTAAAAATGACTCCGAAATCTTTTTCGCTTTATCAAAGGATATTCCCTTGATTTGCGCAAGCTTTTCAGGTGAAGTTGCAATTATGTTGAGCGAGTCCTCGCCAAACATTTTGATAATCTTCTTTGCAGTAGATTCTCTCACACCGCTTATAATCCCTGACGAAAGATACGCAAGTATTGCACTTTCCTTCTTGGGAAGCATACGCTCTACAAGCTCAACGCCGAACTGCTCGCCATAGTCGGGGTGCTCAGTCCATCTGCCCGTAAGGCGCACCGCCTCGCCGGGAGCTATAAGCGGCATATATCCGCAAGCCGTTACAATAGAGTTATTGCAATCAACATCGCAAACCGTGTAGCCGTTATCTTCATTCTGATATATTATTTCGTAAATCTCGCCTTCGAGTATCTCTTTCTCGTTCAAGTAAATCACTGCCTATCGAAATGTGAATAGTTCTGCCGTCATCAATACGGGATAAAATCTGCCGAAGCTCATCGCAAGTACAGGTTAAATTTACCCCCGTGCTTTTATATATAACAAGCAGAAACATAAGATTAGCCAAAAGAAGTGCCACAAGGGCAAAAATTATGTTCATACACTCACCCCATATTATTATATGAGGGAAATTAAAGGGCTGTCAAAGACAGCCCTGCTTTTTAGAGATATTTTTTGAACACATCAACCATATCAAGCTTTTCCCACGGGAGGTCAAGCTCGCTTCTGCCGAAATGACCATATGCCGAGGTTTGAGTATAAATTGGACGCCTGAGGTCAAGTTTTTTAATAATACCTGACGGGCTGAGGTCAAAATTGTCGTTTACAATCTTTGAAATTTCCTCGTCCGAAATCTTACCGGTTGAGAATGTATCTATGCGTACAGAAACGGGCTGAGCCACGCCAATTGCATAGGCAAGCTGAATCTGGCATTTCTTTGCAAGACCTGACGCTACAATATTCTTCGCAATGTAGCGTGCCATATAGCAGGCACTGCGGTCAACCTTTGTCGGGTCCTTACCAGAGAATGCACCGCCGCCGTGAGGAGCAAAGCCACCGTAGGTATCTACGATAATCTTTCTGCCTGTAAGACCTGAGTCGCCCTGCGGACCGCCAATTACAAATCTGCCGGTGGGATTGATGAAATACTTTGTATTTTCATCAATAAGAGAACTGTCAAGCACGGGCTTTATTACGTTTTCAATCATATCCTCCCTGATTTTTTCAATCGTAACATCGGGAGTGTGCTGAGTTGAAAGAACAACCGTGTCAATTCTCTTAACCTCGTCGCCGTCATACTCAACAGTTACCTGAGTTTTTCCGTCTGGACGAAGATAGGGGAAAGTTCCGTCCTTTCTTACCTGAGTAAGCTTTTTAGCCATCTTCTGTGCATAGTAAATAGGTGCGGGAAGATATTCGTCAGTTTCATCCGTTGCATAGCCAAACATCATACCCTGGTCGCCTGCACCCTCAGCGTCAACGCCAAGTGCTATGTCGGGAGACTGTTTATTGAGTGTGTTAAGTATTGCAATCCCGTCAGCAGAAAAGCCAAGCTCAGGGTCAGTGTAGCCGATATCCTCAACCGCTTTCTTTACTATAGAGCGGATGTCATAGGTATGAGTTGTGGTGATTTCACCAAAAACCATTACCATACCCGTAGCCGCACAACATTCGCACGCAACACGGGCATTGGGGTCGTTTGCAAGGATATCATCTAATACGGCATCTGAAATTCGGTCGCAAACCTTATCGGGATGCCCCTCAGTTACAGATTCCGATGTGAAAAATTTTCTGTTGTTAGTCATTTGTATGTCCCTTTCATTTCATATTAGATACGTTTAGAATATAAGTCCGAGCACGCCATATGAGAGTAAACTCATAATAACGCCTGCTGTGATTACGCCAAAAAATATAGACAGGAACGCGTCTTTAAATTTAAAATCCAAAAAGCTTGCTACAAGAGCACCTGTCCACGCGCCCGTGCCGGGAAGTGGGATAGCCACAAAAATAAACAATCCCCACTTAGCGTATTTTGTTATTTTATCACGCCGTTTTTCAACATGACGCTCCATAAACCTTGGGAACCACGCAAAAAGCTTTGTCTTTTTAAGCATATTGCAAACGGGCGTTATAAACCAGAGTATAAACGGAATGGGAAGCATATTCCCAATCACGCTTGTTATAAATGCCGGAATAAGCGGCGCGCCAAGTGCAAATGCAACGGGGATAGCACCACGAAGCTCCACAACCGGTATCATTGAAATCAAGAATATGTATACGTAATTTGCACCTGCTGCTCCAAGACCGACCGCTGTTGCCACAGCTACAGCAAAGGAGTGAACGGCTTCCTTAATCGATTCAACCATAATAACCTCCATACATATCTTTTCATATTATATTCTAAACAAAACACCCCGTTTTGTCAATACAATTTATACCCCGTGGAAGTTTTATCCAAAAAAGATAATTAAAAAACTTGACAAAGCACCCAAGGGGTGATATTATAGTATACTGCATTAAGTTGCACATTTATGCCCTTGTGTTAGCCGAAACGAAATAATCCGAACGTGTTTTTTACTTTCTGTTTTTTGTCATTTCTGCGTTAAAAGCCTTGCAAATACGACAGTATATGCTGCGTTTTTGCCTTGAACTGACTAAAAAACAGTTTGTAAAAAATTCTGCGAACCTGAAATTGCTCAAAATTGAGATTTTTCAAGGCGGCAGGGCGAAGAAATACTTTGTGTATTTCAAGACCGACAACGAAGAAAAAGCCTATTTTCAGCTATTTCAGGCAAGTTCGGATTACTTCGTTTCGGCTACGTAAAGGGCAGAAAGCTACTAACAACAGTTGTTTATATTTTGCGGACAGGCGTGCATTCTACACACTGTTTGCAATGCGGCAGTGCCGCGGTGTATTCCGAGTGCATTCTACACAGGGGTATGGAATATTAAGCAGTTGTTC
>JAZNOC010000047.1:0-2207 GCA_045580605.1 Clostridia bacterium
ATGAAAGAGGAAAACGGAGAAATGCTTGAACCGTTTGAAAAAATAGTTATAGATGTTCCCGAAGAATATCTTGGCAGCGTTATGGAAAAGATGGGGCAGAGAAAGGCTGAACTTGTGCAGATGGCACCTCAGGGAAGCAGGATGAGGGTTGAATATATAATTCCCAGCCGCGGTCTTTTCGGATACAGAAACGAGTTTATGACAGATACTCACGGCGAAGGTGTGCTTAATGCCATTTTTGACGGTTACAGACCTTATAAGGGCGAAATTCAGGGCAGACTTACTGGCTCTCTTATTGTTTTTGAATCGGGCGAGTCTATCACCTATGGACTTTACAATGCACAGGGCAGGGGAACACTGTTTATTGGACCTGGCGTGCCTGTATACGAAGGAATGGTTATTGGCGTTTCACCTAAAGCTGAGGATATTGCGGTTAATGTCTGCAAGAAAAAGCAGGCTACCAATATGCGTGCAGCAGGAAGCGATGAGGCGCTCAGACTTATTCCGCCAAAAATAATGAGCCTTGAAGAAGCACTTGAGTTTTTAGCTGAAGATGAGCTTTTGGAGGTTACTCCCGAGAATATCAGAATCCGTAAAAGGATACTGGACAACCAGCTCAGACTTAAGGCTGCAAACAAACGCAAGTGATATTGACTTTACCGCTAATATTTAGTATAATATTATAATATATTATTAATTATATGCGGTCCTTGGAGAGGGACTTAAAAAACTACTACTATATTTTTGAGGTTGAAGTGTATGTTGGATTTTAAAAGTGAATATTTAAGATGGCTTAGCAGCCAATGTACAGACGAAAAAACCAAAAATGAACTTACCACTATTTCCGGCGATGAAGAAGAAATAAAAGAAAGATTTTATAAACACCTTGAATTTGGTACAGCAGGTATAAGAGGTACTCTCGGTGCAGGTACAAACAGAATGAATGTTTATGTTGTTCGCAGAGTTACCCAAGGTCTTGCAAACTTTATCTGCTCACTGGGTGAGGATGCAAAACGCCGCGGTGTTGCAATATCATATGATTCAAGAATTATGTCGGATGTTTTTGCAAGCGAATCTGCTTGCGTGCTTGCAGCAAACGGAATTAAATGCTACCTGTCAAACAGACTGCGTCCCGTTCCCATGCTTTCATTTGCAATAAGACATTTTTCTACCGTTGCAGGTATTATGATTACAGCAAGCCACAATCCGCCTGAGCATAACGGATATAAGGTTTACGGTGAGGACGGCGGTCAGCTTGCTCCCACGGCTGCAAAAAATGTTTTATCTGAAATTGAAAAGCTTGACATTTTAGGTGAGGTTAAAACCTGCCGCCTTGAGGAAGGAATAAGCAAAGGGCTTATCGAAATGTTTGGAGATAATCTTGATAACGCTTATTTTGAAAAAGCTCTCTCCATGAGAATTAATCCTGAGGCAGTAAGAATAGTTGCAGATGATTTTAAAATGGTTTACACTCCTATTCACGGCAGCGGCAATATTCCTGTTAGAAGGGTGCTTGAACAGTCGGGATTTAAAAATGTTTTTGTAGTTAAACAGCAGGAACAGCCGGACGGCAATTTCCCGACAGTAAAATCGCCTAACCCTGAATATAAAGAAACACTTGAAATGGCAATAGACCTTGCAAAACGCGAAGACATTGACCTTGTTATAGGCACAGACCCTGACAGTGACCGAATGGGAATTGCAGTGAGAAAAAATGACGGTGAATATGTTGCTCTTACCGGCAATATGGTGGGCGCACTTTTAACTGAGTACATTCTTGCCAATCTTTCAGCGTCAGGCGAACTTCCTGAAAATGGTGTAATTATAAAATCTCTCGTTTCCACAAAAATGGTTGACGCAATCTGTCGTCACTATGGTGTGGAAATGGTGGATGTATATACAGGCTTTAAATTCTTTGCCGAAAAAATCCACGAATATGAAAAAACCGGAAGCAATAAATATATTTTTGGATTTGAGGAAAGCTACGGGTACCTTCTTGGAAGCTATGTAAGAGATAAAGATGCTGTAACTGCTTCCATGATAACAGCGGAGATGGCGGCGTGGTACAAACTGCGCGGAATGACTCTTTATGACGGACTTTTAGAAATTTATAAAAAGTACGGCACATACAGAGAACGACTTATGCAGATTTCCCTTGAAGGAATTGAGGGCAGCGAAAGAATTAAAAAAATTATGGCGAAGATGAG
>JAZNOC010000048.1:0-3723 GCA_045580605.1 Clostridia bacterium
ATGCCTGCGACGTTGACCCCCTTCTAACCGAGGACTGCGCTAAAGAGGGGGATGAGAAGATTGGAATAATTTTTAATTCTCACTGGCCGAATTATCTCCGTTATCACAAGGAATACAACCTTGAAAGGGTTGAAAACTGGAAAAAGTTTTTTGAAAGACAGGCGGAAATATTTGGTCTTATGGTATCCAAGGATATTGTTTTTGCGGGCAATCAGTGTATTTACCGTAACTACAGTACTGTCGAGACCGAAAAGAACGTTATCAAGATAGATGTAACAAAGGCGGCGTCGATATCGCCCAAGCATACCTTCGGCGAGTTTTACGTAAGCCTGAAAAACAACCTTGTTCCAAAAGAGATCAAGGGCGGAACGATCGAAGTCTACACCACACATAAGGAGTTCAAGACCTATAAGATAAAGCATACGGAGAATATCGTCGAGCTGACTACGTATTAATAATAATGAGCTGTCTCAAATGCGGACAAACCCAATTGAGACAGCTTTTGTTCGTGTTATATCCTTTGATTACAAAAATAACAGATCAACGGTTTTATGTTACTTTCATTTGTAAGCTATAAACATATATACTAATAAAAAGACGTAGAGCGATCATAAACCGCTCGTGGGTCTCTCCTTCCGTCTCGTCGCCAAAGTTTAGTCTTTACCGTTAGTAATCTTGATCCGAGCCACGGCAAATTGTCAAGCAAGTGCAACACCAAAAAAGACTTCGAAAGGAGAACGCCAACCTAAACATTTTCTAGGTCTAAGATTAATAGATAAAACAACATTTTGCAAAGTTTCATTATCCAATGAATGAAAATCGTAGCCTTTAGGAAAGAAGAATCTTAAAATATCATTGGTATTTTCATTAGTACCACGTTGCCAAGGTTTATGAGGTTCTGCAAAATATACCTCGGTATTTAGATTAGATTCTAAAGTTTTAAATTCAGAAAACTCCGAACCATTATCCAAAGAAATACTCTTTACCGGTTTGTCATTTAGAAGTTTTTCAATCATTTTACGTGTTTCTTCAGAAGAACGGCTGCTAATAATTCCAGCACAAAGAAAGCGAGTTTTTCTATCAACCAATGTAACCAATAAACCTTTCCCAACACCACCGTATACGGTATCACCCTCCCAATCACCTATCCTTGATCGTTCTTTTATTGCATCTATCCATTGCGGAATAATTCGGTCAGGGTGAATAGTGTTAAAGTTTGAATTTTTAGAGCATTGATGTTTTCCTCTGCGTCTAAGGTGTTCTTTTGCAGTTATTTTCGGTAATCTCTTGGCTTTAATCGCTCTGTAAATAGTAGAAACACATAGTTTTTTGCTGTTGGGACAAAGTAACTCCCACCGACCACAAATCTGCTCCGGAGTCCAATATTGTTTTAAATGAGAAACTATAAAATCCCATTCAGGTGTATCAGGATTTAAAGCAAAATGTTTTTGTTCACGTCTACGGCGGGTATATAAATTATGTGCTCTCCAATGATGGTACCAATACTTGTTATCAACTTTTCCGTGTGGTTTGTATTTTGCTTTGTTTCTATTGACTTCGCGACTGATAGAAGAAGGACTTCTTTCGAGCAAATCCGCTATTTGTCTAAAGCTAAGACCTTCTGATAAAAATTGTTGTAGACATTTACGTTCAATTGTGTTAAAATGTTTGTAGGGCTTCATGCTAACCTCCGTTAAATGTTTGTTGTGGTGACTACATTTTACACCTTGGATAGCATGAAGTCTATTCTTTTGCCGAAATTTGTATTTTTTCCTTCAAGGCTTCGCCTTTCTCTCAAAAATACAAATTATTTATTTCGTTGTTTTATTCTTTTTTTCTTGGGTGTTGCACTTCGTATGATAACATACCCACCTCCCCCGAAAATGCCCCGACGTGATCACTGCGCTCCAAGCGTCAAGACTGATCCACGTGAGCAAGAACAGCATCCACGCGGCGATCAACGAGGGCAAACTCATCGCATATGCCTACCAAGGAAACCGGCTGAACAGCAAAGCCGACTTTATCGATTACCTTGCCGCCACCACCGACGACGAAACCGCATGGCAAAGGCGGCAGCGGGAGAGGATGAGCCATGACGAATAAAACAAAGAAAGTCGAAAAGCTCTCCGCCGAACAGATCTGCAAGATTCTACATATCAGTAAACGCAAGTGCGCTTGGATGCTCCAAAACGGAATGATCCACTGCAAGGACTCCGGCAAGAAAACCCGACGCTACACCGTCCTGCAAAAAGACCTTGACGCATACATAAAGGACAGCGCCGAGCACCCCGAGAAGTATTTCATCCCCGTAACCTTTACCTCAAATAACCCCGGCAAACGTGAACCCGATAAATACTACCTCTACCCGCATCAGGTCCCCGAAGACTTCCGCCCGTGGCTTGACGATATGTGGTACGACCTGCCCGACGTCATCACGCCCAAAGACGTGGAAGCCATCCTCGGCTACGAGCACGAATCCGTCCGTCGCTGGATTAACCGCGGCTGGCTCCAAATCTCCAAAGCCCATAACGCCGAGATCGTCCCACGCGAATGGCTCATCGACTTCACCTGCGACTACGCATTCCGCATCGCCAAGAAAAGCAAAACCCACCGCGAACTGCTGGATAAATACTTCGGTTAATACATATCCCCCTTCGAGAGCATCACTCCCGAAGGGCTTTTCTTTTCAGCTTATTATTGTTTCAAAATCGTAAACGCGACCGAAATCTGCAAATTTTTTATGAAATAATGTAAATTAGGCGACTGCCGTAATTGACAAATGACCTATCATAGTATATAATAATAGTTGATTACAAATGATAGGTGGTATATCATGAAAGAACTGATCAAAGCTATACGCTCTGCTGCGAATATGAATCAGGAACAGTTTGCAAGTGCCCTCGGTACGACTCCGCTTTCCATCAACCGCTGGGAAAACGGAAAGACGATGCCCAACCGCATGGCGCAGACTCAATTATATAATTTTTGTAAAGAACGCGAGCTCGATGTCGTTGAGATCATCGTAAACCCAAAAGAATATACAGATGAGAATCATAAGCTTGTTCTCTATCACGGCTCCAAGAAAGGTGTTGACGGCGATATTGCTCCCATCAGCCGTGGAGAATGTGACTTCGGTAAGGGCTTTTATATGGGAACAGAGCCTGGACAGCCACTCACTCTAATTTGCGATTTTGAAAAATCAAAGTTCTACATCGTATCGATTGAAACACGCGAGCTTGATACCAGTGAAATTAAAGCCGATCTCGATTGGGCTATGCTTGTTGCATTCCATCGCGGCAGAATGGAGCAGATTAAGGGAACGGAATTTTACAATAAATACAGTTTGATTGATGCCGGAAAAGATCTTGTGATCGGAAGTATCGCCAACGACAGAATGTTCTATGTATTGGACAATTTCTTTATGGGAAACATTACTGATGCTGCACTTGTCAATAGTCTTTCTGTGCTCAAACTCGGAAAGCAATATGTAGCTACCACCGAAAAGGCGTGTGCGGCTGTTCGCATTGAAAAGGAAATTCCGATTTCTATGATGGAACGCAGATTCCTACAGGACGAGAGCGAGGCCAATCGTGAGAAGGGAATACACCTTGCAAACGATATTTGCAAGAACTACCGACGTGAAGGAAAGTTCTTTGACGAGATACTGGACGAAGCGAAATGATTAGGAGGATATAATGAACGAACTCCAACTGAAAATGTGTG
>JAZNOC010000049.1:0-2173 GCA_045580605.1 Clostridia bacterium
ATCAACTTGGGCTATTAGTTATAATACCGAGTCAGATTGCGAGGGGGCAGGTCCACTTGATGAAGAAAGGTGGAACTATGCTTTTTGGAGACAGGATGAAACAAGCATCATTGACATTGACGAGCCTGATGAATGCACCGATGCTTTGTATAAATGGTATGCAGAACAAGGTATTGGAAACATCGGTTATGAAGATATGGACAATATGTACGATGAACAATATAATTACATCGGCAAGGGTCCTGTTGGTCATTATGAATTAATTGGAATTGCCGCCAATGTTGCAAAGAAACTGCAAGAAGAGGGTTTTGTTGCAAAACAATTCAAAAAATCACTCCCAATTATAATTCATGGACTTGAATGTGCTTGGTATGATATTGAGGCAACCCAAAAAGCAAACCCAAACGGAGAAGCAGACACATATATCAATGCTATGAAAGAAATGGGAGCAATTTAAATTTTAGAATCAAAAAAAGGCTATGACATTTCGTATGTCATATTCCTTTTAAATAATTTGCACCAAGTTTGCACCAAAGCATAAAACAAGGCACAAAGAAAACCCCAAAACCGTGATGGTTTCGTTGTTAAGTTTTAGTGATATTCTGTGCTTTGCACAGAGTGATATTATGCCTTACGGCATAGTGATATTTTTGCTTACGCAAAAGTGATATTATATTCGCCTTAAAAACTCGCGAAGCGAATATCACTCGGCGAAGCCGAATATAACTGTGAAGCAATACAACTCGCCTTGGGGCGAATATAACTGTTCTCAAAGAGATAAACAAAAAATGCTCCGTATAAAAACGGAGCATTTTGTTTTTCCGGCAAAGCCGAAATTATCTCTTTGAGAACTGAGGTGCACGACGAGCGCCTTTGAGACCGTACTTCTTTCTTTCCTTCATACGAGGGTCACGAGTGAGAAGTCCTGCCTTCTTGAGTTCTGCACGGAGTTCAGCATCATACTGAAGAAGTGCACGAGCGATACCGTGACGGATAGCACCGGCCTGACCGGTAACACCGCCGCCTGCTACGCGGCAAACGATATCAAACTTACCGAGAGTATCAGTAAGGTTAAGGGGCTGACGAACGATGAGTTTCAAGGTCTCAAGACCGAAATAATCGTCTATATCTCTATCATTGATAGTGATTTTACCTGTACCGTTGTATACACGAACGCGGGCAACAGAACTTTTTCTTCTACCAGTACCGTAGAAATAAGGCTTTTCATTAAACATAATTTCTGTCTCCCTTCTTAAAATTCAAGTTTCTCGGGTTTCTGAGCAACCTGTGCATACTCAGTACCGCTGTAGATGTGAAGTCTGGTAAGAGCCTTACGACCGATTGTAGTATCGGGAACCATACCCTTAACTGCTAATTCCATAGCGAGTTCAGGACGGGTCTTCATAAGAGTACCGTACTTAACTTCCTTAAGGCCGCCTACATAACCTGTATGACGACGATAATACTTGTTTTCTAACTTCTTGCCTGTTAATACTGCCTTATCAGCATTGATAACAACAACATGGTCACCGCAATCAACATGAGGAGTAAACTCGGGCTTTAATTTGCCGCGAAGAATATCCGCAACCTTGGTAGCAGTACGACCGAGGGGTCTGCCAGCTGCATCAATTATATACCATTTACGCTGAATTTCAGCAGGTTTTGCCATAAATGTGGACATAATTCTAACCTCCGTTATTTTAAGTTTCTGCCGGAAAATACTATAATTCCAACAGTCAGCTTGAATATAATACCACAGTAAATTACGCTTGTCAACACAATTTTTTCAAAATTTTAATTTAAAGTTGCAAAGCTCGTTTTTTCTTCTATTTGCTCGTTTTTTCTTCCATTTACTCACTTATGATTTTTGATTTTTCTCTATTTCACTAATACTTATTGCTGCATTATGCGGTATAGGTTTCCATTCAACCTTTGTAAACAAGGCAATAAGCATTGCAATTTTTCCTATCTGGTCAAAAATGGGGAAAGTTAGGCTAAACCAAATCTTTTTATACCATTTTATAGGCTTAATGCGTTTGTGCTCAATTATATATACATACACAGCAGTCCATATACCGTTGATATATCCGCTTATTACCCAGGCTATTGTAAACAGTAAAAGCCACATTGAACCTGAAAAGCCGTTACTGTAATCAACCGTGATATTAAATAG
>JAZNOC010000050.1:0-10102 GCA_045580605.1 Clostridia bacterium
AAGCCTCCGCAGTTTTCAAGTGATATCCTTATCTGCATTTCTTCTTCCTGACCACTTACATAAACCTCGCTTGCTGTAATTCCGTCCTTTTTAAGGCGATACTTTATCTCATCAGATGCTACTATATCGCAGTCGGGAGAAAGCATAACCTGTTTACTCATAGATTTGAGCATTTGGGAAATTCCCGAAAAACTATTATATACGCAGTTTCGGTATTCTTCCATACGGCTTGTCCATACACAGTCGTTTTTGTAAACATCAAACATCAAAGCAAAGTCTTTTATAAACTGTTCTCCACGAAGACAGTGGGCAGGGGCGTTTTCGGGATGAAGTGTTTCGCTGTTTTCCACCTTTTTTGTGAGAGCATCAAGTGCCTCGCGTGTTGCACGGCTATCACGTCCCCAGCAGTATTTTCTCAGCCCACACCCTGAGCACACTCTGTGGGCGGTGCGACGATAAAGTAAAATTTTGTTTGTTTCCTCGTTATTGTGAAGTGCGGATATTTTCTTAAAATCGTTTTCACATTTAGCTATTGTCCCCGAGGCAAATGCCAGCTTGTTTGCCGTAAAACCTGAATTTGGATGTGTTAAACTGCCTATATTTGTTATTGCATCGTAAATTCTTTTCGGCATACAATAAAGGATTACTGCGGCAAGTAAGGTGTCAAATATGTTTATCAGAATTTCAGTTGAGCCGTTTGACAGAATTGTTATAACGGCGTTTGCCATTATAAAGGAAATACAGCTTGCCCATTTTCCGTGTTTGGAAAAGTAGCCTGCACAAAGACCTGAAAACGCAAATGATGCCGCACAGGCGTCTATACGACCTCGGCTAAGGCAACAGATAATTCCCATTATTATACCTGCACTGCATCCGTGCAAACTTCCAAAGCTTGTTGCAAATGCAAGAACTGTAAGGACGCAGAGCGTTCCTGTAACGGAAAACACACCTACAAAACCGGCTTCGCCAAAACCGCAGATAACGCCGCCCATAAGAAATGAAAGCGAGACAGTTTCTTCCGTAGTAAGTGTACGGCGAACATTAAGTGAAAAAATCAGGGAGGATGCAACTGAAAATGCCCTTACGGCAAGCCAGAGAGTTGCACACTCAACGATTAAAACCACAAAGTCGTATATAAGAGGATAGCCTCCAACCGACATAGTTGCAAACAACAGAAAAATGCCTGAAACAAACAACGAGCACATTGAAAGCAGAGCACGACGGTCGGTTATTTTTGGTTTGTTTTTTATAAGCTTTTCGTATATAAGTGAATAAATTACTGCCGCAATTATGTATTTTCCAATATTCTGGATAGATGTTTTACGCATTATAAGTCCGAGAACTGAGAATAAAGCACAAAGGTAGGCATCATTTCTTTCATACACAGATGCAAAGAAGGCAAAACCAAGAGGTGTTACACCCCCGATAAGCTTAGTGCCCGAGAGCAAGAAGGCACAAATGCAGCGTATGAGAGTCTGATGCGAGTAGTGCTTTTTTATCTGCTTTAAAAGAGTGCTTTTTTGTTTAAATCGAATTTTCTTCTCCTTTTTAATAAGCGGATTTAATTCAGTGTTATTCATTAGTTATACCATCCCTTCAATGTACTGATTAAATTTTATCACTAAGGCAGTGGTGGTTTTTGTCAAACGGTGTAAAGAGTAAAAAAACTTTTCGCCAATATATTTTAAAATTTGTTAATTTATTTCGAATTAAGCCTTGAATTTAAATTATGCTTTGGTATAATAGGTGAGAAAGGGTGTTTGCTATGGCAAGAAAGGCATATTCAGTTGATATGACGGCGGGAAGTCCCATGAGGCATATACTGACATTTGCAATCCCGCTTATTTTTACGGGGCTTCTGCAGAGCTTTTACAACTCCGCAGATATGGTTGTTGTGGGAAGATTTGCAGGTGAGGATGCTTTGGCAGCGGTTGGCTCAACATCTTCTGCAATCAACCTTATAATTAACTTATTTATAGGCATATCAACTGCGTCAGGGATTTTGGTTGCACGCAAGTTTGGTGCGAAAAACCAAAGCGGCGTTTCAAAAGCTGTACATACGTCAATTGCAGTAAGCATAATAGGTGGCATTTTCCTTACCGTGGTAGGTCTTTTAGTGGCTAATCCTTTGATGAGGCTTATGGGTTCGCCCGAAGAGGTTTTGGACCTTTCGGTGCTTTATATGAGGATATACTTTCTGGGTGCAATCCCGATGCTTGTGTATAATTTTGGTGGTGCGATACTCCGTGCAATCGGTGATACAAGAAGACCTTTGATTTTCCTTGTCATTTCGGGAATAATCAATGTGGTGTTAAATGTTGTGTTCGTTGCAGGCTTTGATATGAGCGTTTCAGGTGTTGCGATTGCAACGCTTATATCTCAGACGATTTCGGCAATCCTTGTTTTAAGAGCCTTAATTAATACTGACGAGTGCTACAAGCTGATTTTGAAAAAGCTTTATATATACAAGTCGGAATTGCTTGAGGTTATAAGAATTGGAATACCTGCAGGAATACAGGGCGCAACATTTTCAATTTCTAATCTTATAATTCAGTCATCGATAAACAGTGTTGGTGCCGTTGCAATGGCAGGAAATGCAGCAGCGGCAAGCATCGAAGGCTTTTTATATGTTTCAATGAATTCGTTTAATCAGGCTGTTGTTACGTTTACAAGTCAGAATTACGGAGCATATAACTTTGAAAGAATAAAAAAAGGCGTAAAGTCAAGCGTTTTTTGTGTTGTTGTGTTGGGCGCTATTCTTGGATTGATGGTTTCGCTCTTCGCAAACGTATTTGTGGGAGCCTTTTCAGATGCTTCGGAGGTTATAAGCTGCGGTGCAGTAAGGCTTAGATTTACCTGCACACTTTACCTGCTTTTGGGCTTAATGGAGGTTGGCGGAGGCTCTGTAAGGGGACTTGGATTGTCCTTTAGACCTATGCTTGTAACAATTATTTGTCTTTGCGGCGGAAGAATTATCCCTGTTTTGCTTTTTGGACCGTATAAGCAGATGGCAGACCTTAATACATTGTATATTTCATACCCAATTTCGTGGGTGTTGACGGCTCTTTTACACATTACTTTGTTTGCTATAGTGTTTAAGAACAGAAGAAACAAATACTTATCTCAAAGAGAAGAGGTTATGGCGTGAGTGAATTTAAACGCACCGTAATAGGAATACTTGCACACGTTGACTCGGGAAAAACTACGCTTTCCGAGGCAATGCTTTATTCCTGCGGAGTACTTCGCCGTATCGGTCGTGTTGACCATAAGGATGCCTTTCTTGATACTGATAATATTGAAAGAGAAAGAGGCATTACGATTTTCTCAAAACAAGCTGTAATTAAAACTGAAAATGCACAAATAACCCTGCTTGATACACCGGGGCACGTTGATTTTTCGTCAGAGACGGAGCGTGCCTTGTGGGCACTTGACTATGCGGTGCTTGTAATCAGCGGGGTTGATGGTGTGCAAAGCCACACAGGAACTTTATGGAAACTGCTTAAGCAACACCAGGTTCCTGTTTTTGTGTTTGTAAACAAGATGGACATATCCGTCAAAAGCAAAAAAGAGCTGATTGATAATCTCAATCAAAAGCTTGGAGACGGCTTTGTTGATTTTACTGACGACAACTTCTTAGAGGAAGTTTCAATGCACGATGAAAGCCTTATGCAAAGCTATCTCGAAAATGAAACACTCGATGAAGAGTCTGTAGCCCGGGCAGTAGTCAGCAGAAAGGTTTTTCCGTGCTATTTTGGCTCAGCTCTTAAAAATGAGGGCGTCGATGCCTTGATTAAGGGGATAGAAAAATACACTCTCGAAAAAAACGTTCGTGAGGATTTTGGTGCGAGAGTCTACAAAATAACCGAGGATGAGAAAAATGTAAGACTTAGCTTTATGAAGATAACAAGCGGAAGCCTCAGTGTTAAAGAAATAATAAAAATGGGTGAAGAGGGCGAGAAGGTCAACGAAATCCGCGTTTATTCGGGAGCGGGCTACAAAAGCGTGCAAAAGGTATATCAGGGAGATGTTTGTGCAATTTGCGGCTTAACAGGAACTTACAGCGGACAGGGGCTTGGAATTGAAAAGGATGCTCCCACGCTTAAGCTTGAGCCTGCATTTATCTATAAAATAATACCGAAAAACTGCTCCGATATGCGTGTTGTGATGAGTCAGCTTAAAAAGATTGAAGAAGAGGAAAACCAACTTCGTGCAACGTGGAATGCAACGCTTGGCGAAATTCAACTGCAGTTGATGGGAGAAGTTCAACTTGAAGTTTTAAGGGACAGACTTAAAGAACGTTTTGGCCTTGAAGCAGAATTTGACGAGGGCTCGATAGCCTATAAGGAAACGATAGCGGGTAAATCAGAGGGCGTAGGACACTTTGAACCTCTCAGACACTATGCCGAGGTGCATCTTTTACTTGAAGAGCTTCCGCGTGGCAGCGGAGTGGTCTTTGAAACAGATTGCAGTGAAGATTTGCTCTCACGTTCGTGGCAAAGACTTATACTTACGCATCTTAAGGAAAAAGAGCATATCGGCGTACTTACGGGGTCGCCGATTACAGATGTTAAAATCACGCTCAAATCGGGCAAGGCGAGCCTTAAACATACTGAGGGCGGTGATTTCAGGCAGGCAACCTACAGAGCAGTACGCCACGGGCTCAGAAACGCTACGAGCGTGCTTTTAGAGCCTTACTATGATTTTACGCTTGAAATTCCCGTGGATGCTACAGGTCGTGCAATGACGGACCTTGAGCAAATGAAGGCGACCATAAACCCGCCTGAAATCAAAGGCGAGTTATCAGTGCTTACAGGTCGTGCACCCGTAAAACAGATGTGCCACTATCAAAGAGAGGTTATGGCATATACAAAGGGCGTGGGCGTGCTTTCGGTTATGCCTGGGGGGTATGAGGAGTGCGTAAATCCCGAGGAAGTGATTGAAGATATCGCTTACGATTGCGACGCAGATTTGAATAACACGGCGGACTCCGTGTTTTGTTCGCACGGAGCGGGCTACACAGTTCCTTGGAATGAGGTTTATGACAATATGCATCTTGAAAGCATATTCAAGGAGAAGTCGGATTGTCTAACTCCCATAAATAGACCAATCCCTAAACGCTCGTATACAGATGAGGAGCTTATGGAAATTTTTGAGCGGACCTACGGAAAGATTGAGCATAAAAATTACAATGCAATTCGTCCGCCTAAAAGGGAAAATCCGCAAAAGAAGGTGCGCGCTGTCCCTCAAAAACAGGCTCCCGAATATCTTTTGATTGACGGCTACAATATTATTTTTGCATCGGACGAGCTTTCAAGAGTTGCAAGAGATAATCTTGAGGATGCAAGGCTTTTGCTTATTGAAAAGGTATGCGACTACAGCGTTTTTCGAAAGTGCGAGATAATACTTGTTTTCGACGCATACAAGGTAAAGGGAAGTGTGCGCGAGGTAGAAAAGGTGCGTAACATCAGCGTTGTTTACACCAAAGAGGCAGAAACCGCCGATGCGTATATAGAAAAGATTACTCGTGAACTTGGTAAAAAGCATATTGTGCGTGTTGCAACATCCGACGGGGTGGAGCAGATGATTATTTTAGGTAACGGTGCACAGCGTCTTCCGGCATCTGCTTTTATTAAGGAATTAGACGATGTTTCAATGGAAATAGAGGAGCTTCTTAAAAATTACAAATTTTAAAGGAAGACCTTGACTAAACACAGAAAAAGTTATATAATCATATGGATAAAGTATTTACTTTAAAAATTTAGATAAAGGGGAGATTTTTAATGTCCAGACAGAAAAAAACTATGGACGGCAACACCGCAGCGGCTTATGCTTCTTATGCGTTTACTGATGTTGCTGCCATATATCCCATTACACCTTCCTCAAACATGGCTGAGGTTACAGATGAATGGGCAGCAAAGGGTAAGAAGAATATCTTCGGCAGAACAGTAAAGATTGCTGAAATGCAGTCTGAGGGCGGTGCTGCAGGTGCAGTTCACGGTTCTCTTACAGCAGGTGCTCTTACAACTACTTACACAGCATCTCAGGGTCTTCTTCTTATGATTCCCAATATGTATAAAATCGCAGGTGAGCTTTTACCGTCAGTTATTAACGTATCTGCACGTGCTCTCGCTTCACATGCTCTTTCAATTTTCGGTGATCATCAGGACGTATATGCATGCCGTCAGACTGGCTATGCTATGCTTTGCTCTGCTAATCCCCAGGAAGCTATGGACCTCGGTGCAGTAGCTCATCTTACAACACTTAAGGCGAGAGTTCCTTTCCTTCATTTCTTTGATGGTTTCAGAACTTCTCATGAATATCAGAAGGTTGAATGCTGGGATGATGAACAGCTTAAAAAGCTCGTTGATATGGATGCAGTTAATGCTTTCCGCCGTCGCAGCCTTAACCCCGAGCATCCCGCTCAGCGTGGTACTGCTCAGAACCCCGACGTTTTCTTCCAGGCAAAGGAAGCAAACAACAAGTTCTATGATGCAGTTCCCGACCTTTGCCAGGAATATATGGACAAGGTTAATGCTGAAATCGGCTCGGATTACAAGCTCTTTAACTACTACGGCGCAGCTGATGCTGAGCACGTAATCGTTGCAATGGGCAGTGCCTGCGATACAATTCAGGAAACTGTTGACTATCTTGTAAAGAATGGCGCTAAGGTTGGTCTTATCAAGGTTAGACTTTACAGACCCTTCAGTGCTAAGCACCTTATCGATGCTATCCCTGCTTCAGTTAAGAAGATTAGCGTTCTTGACAGAACCAAGGAATGTGGTAGCGTTGGTGAGCCTCTTTACCTCGATGTTGTTGCAGCTCTTCGCGACAGCCAGTTCAAGGATGTAGAAATCTTTGGCGGCCGTTACGGTCTTGGCTCAAAGGATACAACTCCTGCTCAGATTATTGCTGTTTACAACAACAACGATAAGAAGAGATTTACTATCGGTATCAATGATGATGTAACATTCACATCTCTTGAAATCAAAGAAAATCCTGACACTACTCCTGCAGGTACAACAAGCTGTAAGTTCTGGGGTCTTGGTGCTGACGGTACTGTTGGTGCTAACAAGAACTCAGTTAAGATTATCGGCGACCACACAGATATGTACGTTCAGGCTTACTTTGACTATGACTCAAAGAAGTCAGGCGGTCTTACAGTATCTCACCTTCGTTTCGGTAATTCTAAGATTACAAGCACATATCTTATCAACAAGGCTGACTTTGTTGCTTGCCACAAGGCATCTTACATCAGAAAGTACGATATGGTTAGCGATGTTAAGCCCGGCGGCGTATTCCTTCTTAACTGCCCGTGGACAAAGGCTGAAGAGTTTGAAGCTCACATCCCCGGTCAGGTTAAGCGTTACATCGCAGAGAACAACATTCAGTTCTATGTAATCGACGGTGTTGCTATCGGTAAGGAAATCGGTCTTGGTAACAGAATTAACACTGTACTTCAGTCTGCATTCTTCAAGCTTGCTAACATCATCCCCGCTGATGACGCTATCAAGTACATGAAGGACGCTGCTACAGCTTCTTACTCTAAGAAGGGTGAAGCAATCGTTAAGATGAACCATGACGCTATCGATATGGGTGCTCAGAAGGTTATTAAGGTTGACGTTCCCGCTTCCTGGAAGGATGCTAAGGATGAAGACCTTTCAGTTAAGATTGATGGTCAGGGTAGACTTGTTGACTACATCAACAATATTCTTAACCCCATCAACTCTTTCGCAGGTATGAAGCTTCCTGTATCAGCATTTGTTCCTTATGCTGATGGTGAAGTTCCGCTTGGTTCTTCTGCATTTGAAAAGAGAGGCATTGCTATCGACGTTCCCGAATGGAGAAGCGAAAACTGTATCCAGTGTAACTTCTGTTCTTATGTATGTCCTCATGCTTGTATCCGTCCTGTAGTTCTTACAGAGGAAGAAGCTAACAATGCTCCTGAAGGCATTAAGTATATTAATATGACAGGTCTTAACGGTCTTTACTTTGCAATGGCAGTATCTGTACTTGACTGTACAGGTTGCGGCTCTTGTGCAAACGTATGTCCCGGTAAGAAGGGCGAGAAGGCTCTTGTTATGCAGCCTCTCGAAACTCAGGAAGCTCAGCAGGCAGTATTCAATTACGGAATTAAACTTCCTTCAAAGCCTGAAGTTCTTGAGAAGTTTAAGGAAACAACAGTTAAGGGTAGCCAGTTCAAGCAGCCTCTCCTTGAGTTCAGCGGTGCTTGCGCAGGCTGTGGTGAAACACCTTACGCTAAGCTTGTAACTCAGCTTTACGGCGACAAGATGTACATTGCAAACGCAACAGGTTGTTCTTCAATCTGGGGTGGTAGCTGCCCGTCAACTCCTTATACAGTTAACGAAAAGGGCGAAGGTCCTGCATGGGCTAACTCACTCTTTGAAGATAACGCAGAATATGGCTACGGTATGTATCTTGCTCAGAATACTCTTCGTGAAGACCTTGTAAATAAGGTTGAAGCAGTTGCTGAAAAGGCAAACGATGCAGATAAGGCTGTAATTGCTAAGTACATCGAAACTAAGGAAGATGTAAACGCTAACAAGGTTGCATCTGCAGAGCTTGTTGAAGTTCTTGCTAAGATGAACACACCTGAAGCTCAGGAAATCCTTAAGGATAAAGAATATCTTTCTAAGAAATCTGTATGGATTCTTGGTGGCGACGGCTGGGCATACGATATCGGCTACGGCGGTCTTGACCACGTACTCGCAAGCGGTGATGATGTAAACATTCTCGTATTCGATACAGAGGTTTACTCAAACACAGGTGGTCAGTCTTCTAAGTCTACACCTACTGGTGCTATCGCAAAATTTGCTGCAGCAGGTAAGGAAGTTAAGAAGAAAGACCTTGCAGCTATCGCTATGAGCTATGGATACGTATACGTTGCTCAGGTTGCTCAGGGTGCTGATTACAACCAGTGTATGAAAGCATTTGTTGAAGCAGGCACATACAACGGTCCTTCAATTGTAATTGCATACGCTCCGTGTATCAACCACGGTATCAAGGGCGGTATGAGCATTGCTCAGACAGAAGAAAAGAGAGCTGTTCAGGCAGGTTACTGGCATCTCTTCCGCTTCGACCCGAGAAGAAAAGAAGAAGGTCTCAATCCCTTCCAGCTTGATTCTAAGGAGCCTACAGAAAGCTACGAAGAGTTTATTATGAACGAAGTTCGTTATAACTCACTTGCTCGTTCTAATCCTGAAAGAGCAAAAGCACTCTTTGCTAAGGCAGAAGCTAATGCAAAGGCTAAATACGCTGAACTCGTTGAGCGTGCAAGCAAGTAATTTAGGATTGCTTAATAGACAAAAAAGCATCGCGGAATTTCCGCGATGCTTTTTTTTGTTATACAGAGATAGCAACAAGCTTTTTTCTTTTAGCGTACGAAAGCGTTCTATCCGCACCTGTTGTGTGAGTTAAGACATAGTAAATAAGAAAATCAGAGGTATCAACGATATATTCGTTTCATTTGATTATTCCAAGTCTTTTTGGAGTGCCGGGAGAAAGCGGCGCGAGCAGAATTTCGTCGTACGCTTTTTCGTAGAATTCTTTATTTTTTATGATTTTAGAAGAGAGATAGGGCTCTTATTGATATTGCAGAGGCACTCAAAATTCCGCTTAAGAAACTATTTGAATTTAAAGAATAAAAAAGTCAGTTATCAACTGACTTTTTTGTTTTAGTAAAAAACTATACTTATGATATTGAGCAAAATGCTCGGTAGTGTGTACTTTTGCGTGGCAAAAGTACCAAAAGCATCGGGGGATTCCGATTTCCCCCGAACCCCCTGAAACGGCCTCGCAGGGCGAAAAAATAACTAATATAGGAAATGCTACAAAAGAGGTTTTGTTTTAAAAGATTAAGTTTTTTTATGCCGTCGCCTAAATTGCCGCACTAAGCGGCGAAGAAACGGCTAAATTCTGCTTGCCAGCAGATGAAGATGATGCAAGCAGAATTTTCGGCAGTCAAAACAAAATATTTTAAAACCGCAGATAAGGTGCTAAAAGTTAGTTGTTATGCAACTAAAAATGAGTGGTGTCCCAAAGGTTTATAAATTTGTTTTACAGACTTGAGTAAAAAACGCCCGTA
>JAZNOC010000051.1:0-4428 GCA_045580605.1 Clostridia bacterium
TCTGTGTGATTTTTTGTGATTTTCTATTGACAATTTATGTGGTTTTGTTGTATTCTATATACATAAGAATAGATTTTGAAGTGGAGGGTTCACTATGAATTTTGAATCACTTGAAAAAATAAAGGTAACCGCGCGTGTGCAGAATATAAAGGAAAGACTCCTTGCGGATATGCCTAAAATAGAGGGGGACAGAGCACGCCTTCTTACCGAAAGCTATATGCAGACGGAGCATCTTCCCGTAGTTAAAAGGAGAAGTGCGGCATTTGCTCATATATTAAGGAACATTCCCATTTACATACGTGAGGATGAGCTTATTGTCGGAAGTGCTACAAAGGACCCAAGAGGCTGTCAGACCTACCCTGAGTATTCGTTTGAATGGCTCGAGAAAGAGTTTGACACACTTACAACCCGTAGTGCTGACCCTTTCCGCATTGATGAAGAGACAAAGCAGATGCTTCGTGAGGCTCACAAGTACTGGAGAGGCAAAACAAACAGCGACCTCGCTACAAGCTATATGGCTCCCGAGGCTCTTAAGGCTATAGAACATAATGTTTTCACTGTTGGTAACTATTTCTTCAACGGTGTAGGACATCTTTCGGTTCAGTATGAAAAGGTGCTTAAAATCGGTTATAGCGGAATTATGGAAGAGGCTAAGGCGGAGCTTGAAAAGCTCGACATAAGCTGCAGTCAGTATGCCGCAAAGCATAGCTTCCTTGAAGCAGTTATCGAAAGCTGTCAGGCAGTAATCGACTATGCAGAGCGCTATGCTTCTCTTGCGGAGGAAATGGCTAAAACTGCCGACGAAACACGTCGTGATGAGCTTTTGCAGATTGCTCAGAACTGTCGCCGTGTTCCTAAGTTTGGCGCAACAAGTTTTTACGAGGCTTGCCAGGCTTTCTGGTTTGTTCAGATGCTTATTCAGATTGAGGGAAGCGGCCACTCCATTTCTCCCGGTAGATTTGATATGTATATGTATCCGTATTTCAAAAAGGATTTTGAAAGCGGGAAAATCACACTCGGTTTTGCTCAGGAGCTTATCGACTGTGTGTGGATAAAGCTTAATGATATGAGTAAGGTCCGTGATGCTGAGTCTGCAGCAGGCTTTGCAGGCTACGGTCTTTTCCAGAACCTTATTGTAGGCGGTCAGACCAAAGATGGTAAGGATGCAACAAACGAGCTTTCATTCCTTTGCCTTAATGCAACGTATCACGTGCTTCTTCCTCAGCCGTCAATATCTATGAGAGTTTGGAACGGCTCGCCGATCGAGCTTCTCATTATGGCAGCACATGTTACAAGAACAGGTGTTGGTCTTCCGGCTTACTATAACGATGAGGTTATAATTCCTGCAATGCTTTCGCGCGGCGTTTCTATCGAGGATGCCCGCAACTACTGCATTATCGGTTGTGTTGAGCCTCAGTCTCCCGGTAAAACTGACGGATGGCACGATGCAGCATTCTTCAATATGCTTAAGCCTCTTGAGCTTGTGTTTGGAAATGGTAAGCTCGATGGAGTGCAGGTTTCAATCAAAACAGGTGAGCTTGAATCGCTTGATACTTACGAAAAATTCTTCAATGCTTATAAAGAACAGACAGAGTATTGCATAAAGCTTCTTGTTAACGCCGATAACGCTATTGACAAGGCGCATGCAAGACGTACGCCTCTTCCGTTCCTTTCATCTATGGTGGATAACTGTATTGGCAAAGGTAAGTCTGTTCAGGAGGGTGGCGCAGTTTACAACTTCTCAGGTCCTCAGGGCTTTGGTGTTGCAAATATGGCAGATGCACTCTATGCAATGAAGACCCTCGTTTATGACCAGAAAAAGTACACTCTCAAGCAGATCAAAGCAGCTCTCGATGCTGACTTCAACGGCGAAAAATCAGGTGTGAATACCGAAGAAGTTACAGTTAAAATTGCTCAGGAGCTTCAGAGCATAAATGTAGACGTAAACGAAGACGTAATAAAAGAAATTTACAAGAGCGTGCAGGAACAAAACAATGGTGGAAATCCCATTTACGCACAGATTCTTGAAGATATCGAAGCACTTCCCAAATTCGGTAACGATAACGATGAAATTGATGCTTACGCACGTGAGGCGGCTTATGTGTTCACACGCCCGCTTCAGCAGTACAGAAACCCCCGTGGCGGTCAGTTCCAGGCAGGTCTTTACCCTGTTTCGGCAAACGTTCCTCTCGGTGCACAGACAGGTGCAACGCCTGACGGCAGACGTGCATTCACACCTATTGCAGACGGTGTTTCTCCGTGTGCAGGACGTGATGTCAAGGGCCCGACAGCTTCAGCAAACTCTGTTGCAAAGATTGACCACGGCATCGCATCTAACGGTACACTGTTTAATATGAAGTTCCACCCATCAGCTCTTAAGGGTGAAGAGGGTCTTATGAACTTTGTTAACCTGATAAGAGGTTACTTTGACCGCAAGGGTATGCACGTTCAGTTTAACGTTGTAAGCCGTGAAACGCTTCGCGACGCACAGGCTCATCCTGAAAACTACAAAAACCTTGTAGTGCGTGTTGCGGGCTACAGTGCGCTCTTTACAACGCTTTCACGTTCGCTTCAGGACGACATTATCAACAGAACTGAGCAGGCAGGCTTCTGATTTGGAGGAAATTAAATTGGATATTTCAAAAACAACAGGCCGAATTTTTGATATTCAGAAATATTCAGTGCATGACGGTCCCGGCATAAGAACAATCGTCTTCCTCAAGGGGTGCGCGCTTCGCTGCAGATGGTGCTGCAATCCCGAATCGCAGGAATTCCAGATTCAGAATATGAAAACGGAAAACGGGACTAAACTCGTAGGTAAGGACGTTACGGCTTACGAGGTTATTGAAGAAGTAAAAAAGGACCTCAACTACTACCGCCGCAGCGGTGGAGGGATGACCCTTTCAGGAGGGGAGATGCTTCTTCAGCCCGACTTTGCACTGGCGCTTTTGATGACAGCTCAAAAAAACGGCATAAATACGGCAGTTGAGTCAACAGGCTTTGCGCCTTTTGAAACAATCGCAAGACTTCTTCCTTATATTGATACGTTTTTGCTTGATATAAAGCATATCAATTCACAAAAGCACAAAGAATATACAAAGCAGGAAAACACGCTTATTCTCGAAAATGCAGTGAAGATTGCTCAGCACGCAAAAAAATGTATTGTGCGAGTTCCAACCATTCCGGGCTTTAATGATACTGAGGAAGAGATTTTGGAAATAGCACGATTTGCACGTGAGAAAATGCGTGTTGAAGAAATCAACCTTTTGCCATACCATAAGTTTGGCCGCGATAAGTACACAAACCTCGGGCGTGAGTATCTTATGGACGACTCCTTGGAAACTCCGTCAGATGAGCATATGGAAAAGCTCAGACAGGTGGCAGAAAGCGTTGGCTTAAAGGCTAAAATAGGCGGCTAATTCTAACAGATTTATGAAAGGACGGCAATTTCAATGAAGGAATTTGAACTTCAGGACAAAATGCGAATAATACAGGAAATTGTACCGGGCAAGCAGATAACACTTGCACACGTAATTGCTAATCCCGACGATATTTTGTATCGCAAGCTTGGTCTTGACCCTGCGCTTGATTACAGCAGGGCGGCAATCGGAATTATCACAATGTCGCCGAGCGAAACTGCAATCATTGCAGGCGATATCGCAATAAAATCTTCAGGTGCACAAATCGGCTTTGTTGACAGATTCAGCGGCACACTTATTGTAACGGGCACAGTATCGGAGGTTGACACGGCAGTGCGTGCAGTCTGCTCTTATGCTGAGGAAACACTTGGCTTTACAGTTTGCGGTGTTACGAAGACATGAAAAAGCTGATTTTGATAGGCAGGAGCGAGGCAGGGAAAACAACGCTCACTCAGGCGCTTCGTGGTGAAGATATTCACTATGAAAAAACGCAGTACGTAACAAACAGTGATTTTCTTATAGACACCCCCGGCGAGTATATGGAAAACCCTGAGCTTGGAAGAGCCTTGGCACTGTATTCCTATGAGGCGGATATTGTGGGACTTCTTTTAAGTGCTACTGAGCCTTTTTCTCTGTACCCTCCGTGTGTTGCGCCGATGGCAAACAGAGAAGTAATAGGAATAGTAACAAAAGCAGACCATCCAAATGCCCGTGTTGATTTGGCTCAAATGTGGTTAAAATTGGCAGGATGTGAGAAAATCTTTGTTACATCATCGTATAACAACGATGGAATTGATGAAATAATCGAATATTTATCAAAAAAATAACACAAAAAACCACAAAAAACCACAAAAATCTATTGACTTACATGTGGTTTGGTGTTAAAATATAGTTGTATAAGGATGAAATTAATTTTATTTCTACAAAGAAAGGATTTTTAATATGGTAAACGAGTACGAAATCAAAAAACAAATTTGCGAAATCGGTAAAAGAATTTACGACAGAGGCA
>JAZNOC010000052.1:0-30284 GCA_045580605.1 Clostridia bacterium
CTGTAGTCCAACCTGCCCCTGCAAAGCCTGCGTAATATTCTGTTCTGTTTCCGTTATTTTGAAAAACGTCCCAAAACGCATCATAAGCATCTTTTTTCCCTTGCTCCCGTCCGTCTGTGAATGCAGAGTCATAGTTTTCGGTAGCTCCCATTTGATACGCACTTTCGCGATTCAGACTCACTACCTGCTCTATTTTTTCGGGCATTTGAGCAGGCGTGAACGTATCAGTTTCTTCAAGAACACTCCCTCTTATTGCATTGGCAATATCTGCTAAGGTTTTGCCCTCTATAGCATATTTCGTCATCAGAACATTACCTCCTCTGCGTTGGGAAGCGCTTCAAGGGCAGAGTTTACTATCTCAGCCTTATCAGCATCTGTCCAATAGTCTACGCCCCTAACGGGCTTAACTGTTCCCAAATTATATGTTTTTGAAATATGGTCAATGGATAGTATAAGCTCCCCGTCCTCGTTTAATGTAATATCTGGTCTGTGTGCTTCGTCAGGAAAATCTGCCCATAGCTGACCTTCCTCATCAATGGAAAAGGTGTAAAATCCGTTAACAGGCGACATAATCCCGTTAAGACCCTTTTCGCCCTGCTCCCCTTTTTCACCTTTTTCACCACGCTCGCCTTTTTCACCTTGTGCGCCCGCTTCACCCCTGATGCCCTGAGGTCCTACGTCTCCCTTACTTCCTTTTTCTCCACGGTCAGAAATTTTAAGCCAATATCTTTCGTCCGTCGGCTTAACATCAAAGGCATCTTCTATGCAAACATAGCACTTTCCGTCAAATGCAACCTTGTTTCCCTTTTTGTACTGCTTTTGAGAAATATATTCCTCCCACACAAGCTCGTTTGCAAAGGCACTATCCAAAAGAGCTTTTACCTGAGGAATAAGTGCTTCAAGTTGATTTTGCATCTGCATCACAATATCCGGTGTCGGTTCTGCAGTGTTGTAGCTCGTTTCTGAGTAAGCTACAAAAAGTCTGTCGCTTACAGATTTTATAACACTGTTTACGTTCCCCTCGTTATATCCCTCAATGGTAAAGCTGCACCATCCGCACTCGGTAAGTGCTTCAGGCGGAATTACCGTTTTGTAATTCAGGCTTTCGTTTTCAATCTCAGGGGTGAGAAGAACGTGTGTTTCATTTTCCCCTTTTGCGTTTTTCCAGACAATTCGCTTTGCAAAGCCCGCCCATTCTTCATCGAATGTAATAAAAAGCTCTGCAGCGTTTCCGCTTCCTGCTGAGCCTGCGTTTTTACTGCTTTTTGAAACGAACTGTCCATTTATATTTATTTGTATTGTGTTACTCATTTTCCCTCCTGAAAATAAAAAGCCCAATGAACAAAAATATTCATTGGGCTTTTTTTATTTATTTTTAATGTACTTATCGATAGCATCTGCCGCTTTTTTCCCTGCTCCCATAGCTAAGATGACCGTTGCCGCACCTGAAACCGCATCCCCGCCGGCGTACACACCCTCACGGCTTGTTTTGCCGTCGTCCGAGTCTGTTATAATACAACCGTTTCTCGATGTTTCAAGACCTGGTGTTGTAGCTCTTATAAGAGGATTGGGGCTTGTTCCAATTGCCATAATAACGGTGTCAACCTCAAGTTCAAACTCGCTGCCCTCACGCTCTATGGGTCTGCGTCTTCCGCTTTCATCAGGCTCGCCAAGCACCATTCTTACACATCTTATTGAGCCAACGCCTCCATTTCCATCATCTAAAATGGCAACGGGGTTTGTAAGGGTCTTTAAGATAATACCTTCCTCCTGAGCGTGCTCAATCTCCTCAAGCCTTGCGGGGAGTTCTTCAAGTCCTCGTCTATATACAATATAAACTTCCTCGGCACCTAAGCGCAATGCGCACCTTGCGGCATCCATCGCAACATTTCCGCCGCCTACAACTGCAACACGCTTGCTGTTTTTAATAGGAGTTTTAGAATCATTTTCGTAAGCCTTCATCAGATTTACACGTGTGAGATACTCGTTTGCACTGTAGACACCGTTAAGGCTTTCGCCTTCGATATTCATAAACCTCGGAAGGCCAGCACCGCTTGCAACATATACCGCCTCAAAGCCATCTTCAAAAAGCTCGTCGATTGTGATTACCTTGCCAATAACCATATTCGTTTCAATTTTAACGCCAAGCTTTTGAATTTTGTCGATTTCGTCTCTTACTATGCTTTTGGGAAGCCTAAACTCAGGAATTCCGTACACAAGCACTCCGCCTGCCGTATGAAGAGCCTCGAAAACAGTTACCTCATATCCTTTTTTTGCAAGGTCGCCTGCACAGGTAAGGCCCGATGGTCCTGAGCCGATTATTGCAACACGATGTCCGTTTTGCTCAGGCTTTCCAAAACTTTGAATTATGTTTTCTCTGCAGTAATCTGCAACGAAGCGCTCAATTCTGCCTATTGCCACGCTTTCGCCCTTTATACCGCGAACGCACACGCTTTCGCACTGAGTTTCCTGCGGGCAAACTCTTCCGCAAACTGCCGGAAGAGAGCTTGAACGTGATATTATCTCAAATGCACCGAATATATCTTCATTTGCAACTCTTTCAAGAAATGCAGGTATGTCTATAGCTACAGGGCATTTGCTCGTACATGGCTTGTGTTTGCAGGTAAGGCAACGCTTTGCCTCTTCGACCGCCATTTCATATGTGTAGCCCTGAGCGACTTCAAGAAAATTGTGTCTTCTTACGCTCGGGTCCTGCGATGGCATAGCGCATCTTTTCATACTCATATTCCTTGGCATATCACTGCACCTCCTTGCTTAAAAGGTTACAAGTTTCTTCACGCTTATGCGCTTCAAAATCCCTGTACATACCGCTTCGGCTCATGGCCTCGTCAAAATCTACAAGGTGTCCGTCAAAATCGGGACCGTCAACACAGGCAAACTTTGTTTCGCCACCGACTGTAAGTCTGCATCCCCCGCACATACCTGTGCCATCTATCATAATAGGATTCATCGAAACAGTCGTTTTGATATTGTGCTTTTTTGTAACCTGACAAACAAATTTCATCATTATGAGAGGACCGATTGTGATAACCTCATCATATTCATTTCCATCCATAATGAGCTTTTCAAGAGCATTTGTAACAAGTCCCTTTTCTCCGTATGAGCCATCATCTGTCATAATAAGCATTTTATTACTTACGAGTTCAAACTCTTTCTCCAAAATTACAAGGTCTTTATTTCTAAAGCCTACAACTGTGTGTACCTCGCATCCCATCTCACTGAGTTTTTTTGCAATTGGATATGCAATTGCACAACCAACGCCACCGCCTACTACGCAAACCTTTTTCAAGGAATCGAGCTCACTAGCTTTACCGAGCGGACCGACAAAATCGTGCAGGGAGTCTCCCTCACTAAGAGCATTTAGCTCCATTGTTGAACCGCCAACAATCTGAAAAATAATTGTTACAGTGCCATTTTCACGATCAAAATCAGCTATAGTAAGGGGCACACGCTCGCCATCTTCTGTTGCGCGAAAAATAATAAACTGACCGGGCTGAGCCTTTTTGGCAATATGTGGAGCTTCTATGACCATTTTTGTAACGGTCTTGTTAAGCGATGTTTTTTCAACTATCTTATACATATTTACATCCATCCTTTCACCCGATTCTTACATCGGGCAAACTCTACTATAAATAAACATTATATAGCATATCGGATGCAATAACAAGCATTTTATTTATTTTTTTCGACCAAATATATGTCAAAGCCCAACTGACACACATTTTGTTCTATTTATTGTAAATTTTGTATTCCTGCGCCAGCTTGTATCGATAATCACTTGTTTTAAGCCCTGCCGGAAGATTAAGAATTTTTGCACTCTCTTCATCAAGATAACCAAGTATTTTCCACTTATTGAGAGCCTCCTCGCGAAGTCTTTCCTCTGATTCTGCCTGTAATTCTTTCTCGTTTTGCTCAGACTCCTCTTCAAGCTTTCTGATTGCCAGTTCATAATCGCGGTCAGAGTCGCTTTTCTTAATCTCAAGCTCTTTTCCGTCAATGTATTTTTTGTAATCAAACTCTCTGTCTTTATAAAAGCGGTCATATTCTTCATTTGAAAGCTCCTGTAAAATACCAAGCTCCTTTATATCCGCTTCTAAAGAGTCCATATAACGCTCATACGCATCATTGTAAAGCTCGGGAATAATATCCGCAGATTTTTTGTTATAGTAATTATACGCCTGACTTGCGGCAGCAGTTGCATAACTGCTGGCGAGTCCTCCCGTGTTTTCAGATGCTTTTCCTAATGTGTCCTCCATCGCACGCAATCCCTCGCGCTGATACATTTCAAGATAGTACTTATAAAGCTCGTCCGTCCTTACATCGTAGGAAAACGCTTTTCTGTTTAAAATGCTGTTTAAGGCAATGTCAATTTTCTTAGAATACGTATCCTTATACTCACGGCTCGGCTCAAAGTCAACCGAGCTATCCATTATGTATCTTATCGCTTTTTCGTAAATGTCGTCGTAGGCGTACTTTTGAAGTCCCTCTGTAGTGCTTGCCTTATGTACACGCTTTTGAAGTGTGTCAGCAACACTTGCTTTTGACGCCCCTTCCGAAATTTTCTGATTGATTACTGTGCCGTAGTCCACATCACTTAGCCAGCCTGCATACTTATTGGTTTTCTGATATCCAAGATTTTCGCCGTCAATTTTTGCGTTACGGCTCTGTTCGTATTTTGCCGCACTTACGTAGTCGCCTTTTTCTGCGGCTTCGTTAATTTTAGCTTGATAGTCCGTATCCTTGTTATAGCTCAATCATCTTCCCCCTCATATATTTTAGTCTTTTTAGTATTGATTTCAAGAATATTTGAGCTGTCAAGATGTGTAAGTATATATTCAAGCTCCTGTTGATTAGCACGAAGATGACTCTCTATAATACGTACGGCATCTTCAGCACTTTTTCCCTTTAAATCAATAAGTTCGTTAAACATTTAATTCACCGAAAATTCGCGCACGATTGACTCGATAACGCTTTTTCCTTTCCCTGAAATTTTAATTTTCATTTCGTGGCACTTTTTTATGCAGACAGGAATTTTTACGTGGCGGGTTTTTTCACCTCTTATGTAAAATACCTTTTCCTTAGGGCCTCCGTCAGCCTCAATTTCTACACACACCCACGAATTTTCCTCAAGCGTAAGTGATATGTAAAGCTTGTTGTAGGTTTTTGTTTTGTGATAATTTTCGTCATTTTCACAAAGGGTAAAATACCACTCACATTCGTCATCCACACTGTCAGTAAGCTTTAAAAGTCCTTCCTCAGTTGCAATGTGCAAAGCCCCGTTGCAGTAGCAAAAATCCTTTGCCGTTGTTTTTCCGAAAATGCTCCATAAATCCTTTTCAATGTCATAGACGTAGAGTAGTCTCCCGTTTTCACCGTCTCCCGAAATGAAGTATCTGTGATTATCGTAGCCCGCTACAGCATCTTTCATTGAAACACCCTCAAGCTTTTGGGAAATGCAACGTGATGCTCCACCATATGATATGTACACACCGTCGCCATTACTGTAAAAAACGCCATTTGCCGTGCTTATCACGCTTCCCGAACAATCCTTACTTACACCGCCGCAAAGTGTTTCAACCAGCTGAAAATTTGACGGGCGCGAGCCATATAGCTTATAGCAGGAGTTTTCCTTAAAGAAAAGGCAACTTCCTCCATATGATACACAAGCCGTAAAATCACCTGACGTATTTGATGTTACGGTAAAGCTGTCGGTTGAAAGCTGGTTATACACAAAATAGTTAAATGGGTCTCCCAGCTTTGACGCATAAATAGTGTTTCCCTCACAACCCCAAAGCCTGTTTTGGTAATTGCACACGCACGAAAAGTCTGGGATTTTTCTTTTAACCGTTATAACGTCCGTTTCAGTTGCTTCCGAAAAAGTGTTGTCATCAAAAAAGAGAGTTGTTTTCTCGATTTGTGTGATGACGGCAAGCTTGTTATTTTGTGTGCTTGCACTTCCCGTTATTTCTACCACATCGCCTGTGCGAAACTGTGAAAACACGCCCTCATTTGCGTTTCTGACGCTTACAAGCTTACACGAAATTTTGACTGTGCCTTTTTTTTCATCAATAATTGCACCGTTTGCAATTCTGTACTGATTACCCAGACATTTATTTGAAAAAATTGTTCCCTCCTGCACCTCCTGACAGGGAATTGAAGAAAAGTCCTTAGCTACTACCTTTCCCGTATCAGTTTCGACAGATGTGTACGTAAGCAGTTCTTCGTCGATTCTAAACTCAATTTCCTCTGTTTGGGTTGATTCTGTAATCCTCACTGCCGCTACACTGAGTGAATTCGTTGCAAATACAGCATTGTACAGAGTATACTCGGCGTCGAGTCTGCCTGTTTCCCCAGTGTTTGTGTCGTAATAAATTTTGTCGGGGAAAACAAGTATCCGCCCGTTCATTGAAACAATCTGCTTTTTCCCGATTGAACATTCTCCCACACATTTTTCAGCGTAGTAGAGCTTTCCCCCGTCTGCAACAAACAAATCTTTTTCGAAATGAACTGCATCAGGAGAGGTGTAGCCTAAATTTTGAGACTTTTGCCTTTGCGTTATTGCAGGAAATGCCCTATGAGATATACCGCTGCACTCACACATTTCCCCCTCGGAGATGTTTTTTGTTACATTAAGTCCGCCAAAAGCTACCATTCGTCTTGTATATTGATTTTTAATGTTTATTCTCGGCAGTTTCATTTTAACTCCTTTAGTACTTTAAATTGTGTTGCACAGGCATATTATGCCTTATGTAATCTTTTCTGAACTCCTCGTAGGCGTTTTCAAACATTGCCGAAGATGCACTGTAGCTTGCAAAATCACCACTGTAGAAATCGCTCATGGCAACAATATAAAGCTCGTAAATGTTATCATACGGCTCTTTAACCAAAAGCTCATCATCTGCCTGTGCGGGAAATTCGTAGCTGACCGTTTTTTCTTTCTGCATTGTTTCGCGCATTATTTTGCCGTCAAGTTCACTTATCCATGATGCTTTTACAGCATCATCAAATGCGTCGGGGTGAATACGGGCTGCTTTTTCAATTACCTTGTTTATAGTTGCCATTACAGTTCACACTCACTCCATTCGCCGTTTTTAAAAATATAAATACCGCCCCTGTTATCAGGCACCTTAAACCCAATGCCCGAGCTGGTATCGGCGTTCTCTACATAGGTTTCGCAAGGAAGAACAATCATGGGTCGTACGAAGTAATTTCCTGAAGCATTAAACACCGTACTATCTCCCACGGTATTGTAGCAGTAAACGCCCGTTTCACCCGATCTTGTTCTTGTCCAGTACACACCACCGCTACCATTGTCTGCCTGAGATTTTGCAGATCCATTTTCGAAGTAGTTAAAACTGTTTATGTCCTCGCGGGATGCAATAAAAACACTGCGAAACATATTTGGCTCAACCTGTACCTGTTTTAGTTCATTTCTGATCCTTTCGTCAAGCGAATTTATAAATACAGAGTTTAGGAAAATATCAACATCTGATTGAGAATACACATTCGTGTTATCCTTTTCGTATACCACGCTACTGTTTAAGAGATTCTTTCGGAGAAGAGCTGTACTACCGCTATACTTGGTATCATTCGAAAAGACTATGTATTCATGTAAGGCACCATCCTCTTTTATGAGCACAGTGCTTCCAAGTTCAATATCTTTAAGTGTAATGTTACTTTTCTTTTTCACGAGCACACAGATGTCTCCATTTTTCGCACCGGTTGGCAAAGTCTCTGCCACAGAAAAATTACGCACGCAGATATCCTCCGGCTCCGATACATATGCCCTTACTTGCCCGATAAATGTACCGCCCGTTTTTTTAAATGAGTCTTCGGAAAGCTTGTCGGCATATTCGAAAATATCCGTTTTTCTTTGGTTCTTGTCGTACTGAGTGCTTTGCATATCACCCGAGGCATCGTTTCCATCCTTCCCTCTAGGAATATGAAACCTCAATACGGGGTTTTGTGCATCAGTGCTATCAAGCTCAACATAAGGCTCGCTGTCATAAGGAAGCGACTGTGTCTGTGCTATGGAAAACACGGGGGTAAAGCCGTCTGTTCCTCTTTCGCCTCTGTCGCCCTTTTCGCCTTTTTCACCCTTTGGACCGATATCGCCCTTTTCGCCTTTATCTCCTTTTATTTTTCCAAGATTAAAGCTTGCCACACGCACTCCCCCTTAGATATTTCTTGCAGCAGCTTCGTTATAGAATTCGTCAGACTTAGCGTCCATCATCTTTGCAGTTTTGATATCCTGCTGCATTGAATTTTCGATAACATCTGCAAATTTTTTCTTTATCATAACCTTTTTGCCACGAACAATTACGCAGCTTTCACCATTTACCGCCACAAAAACATCATCCTTGTAGTCTTTGTTGTCCCTGAAAAGTTCGATTTCAACGAGTGTGTCTTCGTTTTTTACCTTGATTTCTTCTGTACTTTTTGCCATTTTCTTACTCTTCCTTTCAATTAAAATAGCACGGGCGGGCGTACCCGCCCGTGTTATAAATTAGTTATTAAATGTACTTGCGGTTTCAATTCTTATCATATAAGGTTCAACAAGTCTTACTGCGGCTTTTGTAGCCTTCCAGCCTGCAGTTGCTCTCTGGTTAAGCGGGTCGCTCGTTCCTGCAGAGCCGAGCTGCTTGATAATATGTGTAAGGCCGCCACCCTTAATTTCTGTTGTACCATAAGCGTTATCGCCAAGAATAAGTGTTGAGTAGACGTTTCTGCCGTCTTTGCCCGCACCCTCGAAAATCTTTGCTTCGCTTGTTTCAACGAAACGTACGTTTTCAATCTTGCCGATTTCGCCCTGATAGATGCCCTCAGGGTCAGAGTATGTCTTGACATTGAGCCACTTGGGGTCGCTCATAAGGTCATAAGATACGTCGGGGTGAATAATACCCACGTAGCTTCCGTTAATTGTGTCGGCATTCATCTTTTTGAGGAAACGCACCGCCTTACGCACTGCATCAACGGTAAGGTAGTGGTTGCCGCTTTCCTGACCGCCGACAAGCTCCTCTCTCGAAGTTACCTGACCTTCGGCATACTGGACATTTGTACCGCCTGAAAGCACCTCACGGGTGATTGTATCGAGCGTTCTTCCCGCCTGACCGCCGAGAAGCTTTGTTGCCTGAACAAGATTGTTGTCGATTGCTGTAAGCATCAAAATATCGGAAAGCTCAATAAAGCCGCCGTACTGATGCACCTCTGAATTAACAACACCCATATCAAGCTTCTGACCATTAGGTGTAACGCCCTCTGTAAGCGGTGTTGTCATTTTGGGAAGCGGGTCGTACTTTCTGAACTGAATTGTTTTACCGTTTCCCTTGGGGATAGGGCACTTCTGCCCAAACTGGTCATGAACAAGCTTAGGCTCTGCCATATCGATGAGGTAATCTGAGTAATACACACGCATATCATTTGAAAGAGTTTCTGTGGTATTAAGATTATCCCCCTCAGCAAAAAGCTGTAGATTTATTTCTGCAATTTTCATTTTATCCTTCCTTTTTCTTTAAAATCTGATTGTTTCGCCCATAGCTGCACGATTTGCAAGCTCTTTACGCTCTTTTTTCGTGAGCTTTGAGATGTTTTTTTCAAGAACAATACCGCCGGTTGTATCCGAGCCGTTTTCAATCGGTCTTACACCTTTTGAACGGATAGAATCCACAACCATTTTTTCAGTGTTCTTCTCGTTATTTGCCAAAATCATATCGAGATTAGCCGCCTCGTAGGCTTTTTTTACGCCGATACCTGCCTTGAGAAGCTTTACAAACTGCTCATTTTGAAGCTGAGCCTTAAAATCAAAATCGGGATAAACCTTTTTGGTTTCCTCTGCCTCTGCCTTAAGCTTTGACGCCTTGCTTTCTGCCGTACGATTTTGTGCTTCCTCCGCCTGCAACTTACGCAAATACTGGTTTTCCGCAACAAGTCGACGAATTAAATTCTCCTTGTCCTCCGCGGTGTACATCTGATTATTTTCGTTCACCTTTTTCACCTCCTTAAATCTGCGGTCAATGATTTTCTTAACTCTTTCGGCAAATTCTTTTTTGTATTTGCCTTTGATAAGCTCCTCAAATTCCGCTTTTTTCTTTTCATCCCCGGCGACAGAATGATTTTCTTTTTCGCCCGCTTGCAGATTGCTGACTTCTGCCTTTTTTCCAGCCGCTTCTATACTAATCTCTGCCTCTGCAGCAGGCAGAGAACTTGTATGCTTTTTACTCATTTTTGCTTCTTCCTTTCTATTTGAACAGATACATTTTCCCTGTAATTTTCCGCAATAAGAGAAAACCCCTTAACTGCCATATTAAATCCACCGTGCGACAAATCTTTTGAATGAAAGCTAAGCTTTGCACTTCCACTGCTTTCATAGTGCGACATAAATCTAACACCCTTTTCCTCAGCTAAGCTGGCGAGTAGAGCATAATAGATTGCACTTACTGCTGCACACACAATGTCCTTTCCACTTGAATACATTGCGTGGCCGTCTATCTTGAGAGTTTTGTTTTTTCCTACCTCTGTAGCACATATTTTAATCATTTATACCACCTGTATTTATACCTTCTCTTATTTTTGCTTCAATAGCGCTTTTACCCTCGAAGTCCATTATTTCGAGTGCACTAAGTGCCTGAGATGCGTTTTGCGGATTAAAAAAGCCCATATTGAAAAGCTCTTTCGCCATCTCGTTTTGCGACAAGCGGCTGTAGGGGCTCTTTTTCTGAGCCTTTACCGATATGTCAAAAACGGGGCATCTCAAAGAATTGTTATCACCTCTTTTTTTGACTATGTTTTTGTTGTTGTATTCTTCAAAGTCGAAATTCCCGTCAGCACCCGTTACCCTGAAAGAGCGAAGCTCACTGTAAAACTGCCTTATAAGTTCAATGCACAAATAATTTATTTTTACGAATGCACGGTATGTACCCTTGAGCATATCACGGCTGGTTTTGTTGCCTGCCTCCTGAAGAGCTGCTATCGCCGATGCCGCCGTTACGCCGTTAGTCGCAGCAGAGCCTCGGTTAAAATCGCTGTTTGAGCTTGTTTCCTTAAGCTCGTCAATTTTCATATTAAGGATGCTCAAACACGTTGGCGGAAGCTGATTCACATTTATCGGGCGAAGCCTTTCCTCATTTATATCACCCTCCACGTGTACAATAGGCTTTGACCAGTCAAGAAACTCTCCCTCGTTTATACCTGCACTCATTTTCGCAAAGTATCTTGGCTTTGCCGCCATCAGTGCATTTTCAAGCATTGCCTGATTGAGTTTATCAATATACATTTGCGGATTTTTTGTAACTGCAATATATCCAAAGCCTGCAGGCGTACCTTCCTCAGGGAAAAGTGTGTCAAAAACAACGGGATACTCCCCATGGTCATACCATCCGCAATCTCTGTACTCTTCACAGTTTTCCGACGCAAAAAGCACCGTATCCCCCGTGAATTTACAGTAGTGAAGAAGCGTTTTCCCGTTTGCACTTCTCACTTTGTAATAC
Source organism: Clostridia bacterium (assembly GCA_045580605.1). Classification (GTDB taxonomy): domain Bacteria; phylum Bacillota; class Clostridia; order UMGS1883; family UMGS1883; genus UMGS1883. The sequence goes on from JAZNOC010000052.1 coordinate 11,508, forward strand.
CAGTCAACAACAAGTGCTTTTTTGCTTGTGTCGATGCTGTCATCGTAGATATACTGCTTTACGTCAATTACGTTGTCGCCGCTTTTGTCTTTAAGAAAAGGGTATTCACTCTCTAAAATGTCTCTGTCCTTGAGGTCAACAATAAAAAGATTGCGGCTCTTCTGCAGGTCCGAAATCCCCGGTTCCCAAAAGATATTAAGTAAATCAATCTTGGAAATCTGAATATCGCCAAGTCCGCTTTCCAAGCTGCTGTTCCAGAAAACTCCATATGCACAGCATCCGTGTTTGAGCTTATACCACCAGTTTTTAGAGTACGTTTCCTCAAAATCATTATTTTCCATAATTGCAGGCAGTATTGACGAAAGTCTGCGTGCTTCCTCACGGTCGCCCCTCTCTCTCGGCAAAATACTTGCCTCAGGGAAGTCGTCCATTGCATCAGCGTGCTTACTTGTAATCACGTTAAACAGCCAAGCACTTGTAGGGTCTTCACTCTTTTGTGCCTCGTTTTTTCCGAAGGTGTCCCAGTGGCGCAGCTTCCACCACTGCTCGTTTTCCACAATGTTATTTTCAAGCGTGTTTTTCCCGTCCTTATATTCACGCAGAATTTCTGACGCCCTTCTTACCTCGGCTTCACCTATTTTTCTGTTTTTTAAGTCTTGTTTTTTCATTGATTACTCCTCTACCTGCGGAAGCATTACAACACCGCATTCGTTTTGCTTTTGCTTAAGTTTTTCTTCTTCTAATTTAAACTGTCTTTCCTGAGCAGGCGATGCAATGCCGTACATTACCCTGCGAATTTCTTCAAGCGAATGAAGTGCCTTTATTGCATCACCAAGCGATTTCATATCAATTTTGTCAAATATACGTTCATCTGTTACAGCATTTCCGTCGCTGTCTTTTTCTTTTACGAGATATCTGTTAAACTGCTTTTCATCGCTTACTGCTTCATTTAAGATATTTCCGAGCTTGCCTGCAATATCAATTTCACGGGCAAGCTTTATTGCCGCAAAATATGCCGCCTTGTCAGCACACTTTGCCATAACGCTTTCAAGATATTCACGCTTAGCCTCATTCCAGCGTTCAAGCTCGTAATGGCGGTAAAGCGTTGCCTTGTTAATGCCATGTTTTTTTGCAAGTGCCGCCGCCGAAATATCGCCCGTTACAAACTCCGTCTTGATAGCGTTCCAGTCATATTTTTTCCTCATTTAATTCCCCCTGTTTTATTTCTATATGTTGTATGATTGCAGATCAAGGGGGTCATACACACTGATTTTAGGGCTTTTTTTCGGTGGGTTAATTGGGTTTTCCATTGCAACATAACGCACTTCATCGTAGATGTGGTCCTCTGCCTGCGTATCGATATCCTCAACATCTTTTGAGCTATACACAAGCGCAGGCACCGTTCTTATAAAGTGCTTGCAGGTCGAAAAAATATAAAGCATCGGTATGCCGTTTTCGTCAAATGCAAGACGGTTGTGCATCTGCATTTTTCCTGCAATGCGTGTGTTGTCTGCCCTTTCAAAATAAACGCCCTCACGCTCCATCATTGCCGCCACACTTTCGCCGCGGCTCTCATCAAAAATTGACGGGTCTGCAATGCCTGTTATATGCTTTCCCCTGAGATTCAGATCCTCTTTTTCAGCTTCCTTTATTCTTCTTGCGATTTCTGCAGGCTCTATCCTCAGTCCCTCATTTGGAACACCCGTGCACCCATAAAGCTCACGTATACGATACATTCGTCCGTCGTGGTCAATGGCGTACCAACCAACCGAAAACGGTCTTGAATATCCAAAGTCAAAGCCACGATATATCTTCCATGAGCTTGGAACACGAAAAGGTTCAATCACGTGGGTATTTATTCTTGATATATACCCGTCGGGGTTATTTTGCCATTCTGTAAACACCTGTCCCGAGAAACTGTCCCAATCACCATAAAGCAGAGCCTTTCGCTCATTTTCAGGAAGAGCGGCAAGCCTTGTTATATACTCAGGGTCATTTTCAAGCAGTATTTTATTATCAAAAACGCTTGATGGAACGAAAATTCTGCTGCGTCTACGCGTCTCACTGTGTCCATCGGGGAAGATAATGTTAATATCTTCATATATAGTAGTCATCGGCGGTGCAGGCGTGATAAATCTTTCTTTAACCCAACCGTGCCCTATTCCCCCCGGGTTTGCCTGAGCGCGTATATAGCACCTTGTATTCGGACCATTAGGACGATTTCGGCTGAAAAGATAGCTGTATTCGTCCCACGTAAAATGCGTTAGCTCATCAAAATCTATGTAGTCATAGCGCTTTCCCTGATAGCTCACTCTGTCCTTGGTGTGCTGCATTGCCCCGAAATAAATCTTTGCTCCCGATGGAAAAGTCCAGCAGTGCTTTTGCTCGTTATACTTGGCACCTGGAAAAGCTGGTGTGTATATCTCACGGCTTCTGTCGATAATTTCGGAAAGCTGCGGGTATGTTTTCCTCATAATAATTCCTCTGTAATGAGGGATATGTACCTGCCTGAGTGCCTCGGCAATAGCACAGTCGCTTTTTCCGCCGCCTGCTGCGCCTCCGTAAAGTGCCTCGTTTTCCCATCGGGACATAAAGATTTTTTGCCTTGGCTGAGGCGTCCATATAACGCTTCTTTCCATTTTATTTACCCCTGTCGCAAACTTCTATAAGGTAATTCCCCTCGTCATCACGGCTTGCCGAAAGCGTAAATCTGCCAAGTGCATTTTTTACATCCTCCGCAGATAGCTTTTTTACGCCTCCTTGCTCGTAAGCAAGAAGTGCAATATTTGCCGCCGCGCAGTCGAGCAGCTGCCTGAGTGCAACAATTTCCTCGGAAAGCTCTTCTATAACCCTTTTGTCGTCCTCGATTTTTTTATCACGGCGTTTTATTTCCTTTTGTGTATTCATTTGTCCCCATGCCTTTCATAATATTTGTTGAGCGAAACTGCAATCGGGCACTTTCGCCATCTTTCGATATCTGAGCAAAGCTCATCTTCAAACTCAATTTTTTCACCGCGGGAGTGAAAGAACAAAACTGCACCCTCGCACCTTAAAAGACAGCTTTCCTCCCTTTTATAAAAAGGGCACTGCACTACATTTTTCATTTACTTACACCTCATTGCTACATACTGACCGTAAGACAATCCCATAGCCTGAGCCTTTTGCTGAACTACTGTAATATCATCGTACGGTGGTTTTTCATACTTTTTATACGGTGCGTATCCGTTTTTCTTTCGCATTCCACAAAGGGGACTGCAGGTTGTTCTCCGCATCGAAAGCTCGGGGATACGCCTACCGCATACATAACAAAATTTGTAACTGTTGTTCTCCATTTTCTTTCCTTTCGCGTAAAATACAAGCTTGTTTTTCATAAATCTTACTTATTACGTAAGTGAGTATAATACATACTTTTTCTAAAGTCAATACTTTTTACGTAAGTTTTTTTAAATTTTTCTTGCATTTTAAGAAAGTTGATGGTATACTAATCTCATAAGACTCGAATATAGTCGAATTTGGGAGTTGATAATATGACACTTCAAAAACGTATAAAAGAACGCCGTCAGGCACTCGGGATGACACTTCTTGACGTTGCAAACGCACTTAATGTAAAGGAAGCTACCGTTCAACGCTACGAAAGCGGCGAAATAAAAAATCTCAAGCATTCTACAATACTTGAGCTATCTAAGATATTTAAATGCAGCCCATCATACCTTATGGGCTGGGAGGACGATTTTTTACCGTCCGACGCAATGTATATAAGTAAAAAGCGTGTTCCCGTGGTGGGTGATATTGCCGCAGGTATTCCCATTTATGCAGCAGAGCAGGTGGACTACTACTCGCCCGTTGAAGACGACGGCGCAGATTTTTGCCTGCGTGTTCATGGCGACTCTATGACGGGTGCAGGCATAAACGACGGAGATATTGTTTTTATCCGCAAGCAGGAAACCGTCGACGATGGCGATATTGCTGCTGTTCTTATTGATGATGAAGCAACACTTAAGCGTGTGTACACCTCGCCCGACTCAGTAACGCTTGTTGCAGAAAACCCAAAATATAAACCAATGGTTTTTTCAAAAGAGCAAGGCAAAAACGTACGTATTCTCGGCAAGGCAGTGTCGTTTACCGCTAAGCTATAAAAGGTCAAAAAAAGATGTGAAGTATTTCACATCTTTTTTTGTACTGAATCAAATAAATTCTGTAATTTCTCAACTGTAAGATTGGGAACTCTGCTGTGCGTCCTTGCGAGTTCATCCGTGTATTCCTCAAGCATATAGGCAGTGTACCTTTTGTTTGAAACGTGCGTTACGGTCGGAAGCATCTCAAAGCTTTCGACAAAGGTTTTTCCGTCTTTCTTTACGATTGTAACCTCTGCCATACCGCCGAGGATTTTTGACACACTGTCCTGATTTGAAATAAAGTTACCTAAGGAATAGAAAACAACCGCCTTATTTCCATTCTTCGCTGTATACTCTTCGGCAGGCTGAATTACGTGCGGGTGTGTACCTATAATAATATCCGCCCCGTTCTCGCACAAAAATTCAACATCCTTTTTCTGACCCTCGGTGGGCGTGTGCGTGTATTCCGTACCAAAATGCACGAACACAATCGTTATGTCAGAATTACTCTCTGCTTTCTTTAAAAGCTCTTTCGTATTTTCGCTGTGGTCAAGAAGATTTACAAGATATTCCTTACCACTCGGGAGCCTAAACCCGTTAAGCCCGTAGGTAAAGTTAAGCATCGCAATATCTATCCCGTTTTGGTGGAATATTTCAACGCTCTTTGACTCGTTTTCATCCTTATTTATACCAAGCACCGAAATTTCTTTATGCTCCTGCCAGAAAGAGAGCGTATCTTCAATTCCTCTTACACCCTTGTCATAGGTGTGATTTGTAGCGTGGGTTACGACATCAAACCCTGCTTTTATAACCGCCTCGCCAACCTGTATGGGCGAGCCAAACGCAGGGTAACCGCTAAAAAGTGCGGGATTATTTATAAAAATCGTTTCCTGATTTATCGCCGCAATATCGGCAGAAGAAATTTTTTCTGCCACATTCTCATACAAGCAGTCAAAGTTATATCCATTTTCCGTCTGACAACTCTTGAAAATAGGTGAATGGATAAGATTATCGCCCACCGCAACAAGCGTTATTTTTTTAGTTTCTGCCTGAGAAATCAGTTCCTCAGGCAGTTTATTCTCTTTAGGTACAAGTGCACTTATGAGTACACACGAAATGCAAATAACAAGCGTCAGTAGTTTTAATTTACGCCATTTGTTCATAAGCCTTCTCTATTCTTTCAAGTGTTCTATCGTTCCCAAGCACCTGCTGGATGCACCAGATATCAGGCGAGTTTGTCCTGCCCGTGAGTGCAACACGGATAACACTGCTAACATCACCAACATGGCCCTTAAAGTTTTCGGGCTGCTGCTTGAAAAGCTTTGGCTTTGGAGCAAATCCAAGCTCTTCGCCAAATGTTCTTATTTTATCAAACCAGGTGCTCTGGTCGTCGTTGTGGTCATAGGTTTCAATATATTTTTTAAGGATTGCACGGCAGTCTTCACGGCTTACGTTTTCAGGGAAGTTATCCTCACGCTCAAAAAGCTCATCAAAGAAGAAGCTGTAAAATTCCTTCGACTGCTTCCAGTGGCTGATATCCTTACGAGGCTTGTCGCCACCACGACCAATTGCAATCATACCGAGCGAAAATTCTTTATCACGCGTAAGGAGCTTGTAATACTCCTCGTCGCACTCTTTTGCCCAATCCGTGATATATTTATAAACTGTCTCAGTGTCAAGCGTTGAAAGGTAGTTTTTACTTACATCGTTAAGCTTGTCTATATCAAAGAGCGAACCACTTATGCCCATTTTCTGTGTTGTAAATTCAAATTCGTTTACGGGAGCCGTGGGGTTAGCAAGTCTCCATTCCTCAAAGTTTGAGTTAAGCACCGTCATCATATATTCCCAAACTGCACCGGGGATATAGCCCTCGCTCTTATAGTAATCGAGTGAAAGCTCAGGGTCCTTACGCTTGCTGAGTTTTCTCTTAACGCCGTTGTCGATTTTCATAAGCTGAGCGGTGTGGCAATATATTGGTGCGGTCCAACCCATCGCTTCAAAAAGCTGAACATGTATGGGAAGTGTAGCAAGCCACTCCTCACCCCTTACAACGTGGGTTGTATGCATAAGGTGGTCGTCAACCACGTGTGCAAAGTGATATGTCGGAATTCCGTCAGACTTTAAGAGCACAACATCCTGCTCATTCTGCGGCATTGTAAGCGAGCCACGGATACCGTCCTCGATAGTAAAGGTCTCACCCTTAAATTCAGGCGCACGGAAACGAAGAACAAAGCTCTTGCCCTCGTTTATATTCTTCTCTGCCTCTTCAACAGTGATATTTCTGTGAACTGCCCACGAGCCATAGTAGCCGAAGTTTGCCTTAAGCTCCGTCTGCTTTTCACGCATTTGGGAAAGCTCTTCCTCTGTACAGAAGCACGGATATGCCTTACCCTGTTCCACAAGCCATTTTGCAAATGTCTGATAAATTTCGGCACGCTGTCTTTGTCTGTAGGGGCCATAATCGCCCTTTTCACCATCGCTTAACGCACCCTCGTCAAACTCAACGCCAAAGTAGCGCAACGTGTTTATAACAACATCGACTGCACCCTTTACCTCACGCTTGTTATCAGTATCTTCTATTCTGAGATAAAATACGCCGCCACTCTGGTGTGCAAGGCGTTCATCAGTGATTGCACCGAAAAGGTTACCAAGATGAATAAACCCCGTCGGGCTTGGTCCAAGCCTTGTTACCCTTGCTCCCTCGGGGAGCTTTCTCGGCGGGTAAAGATTTTCGAAAAACTCGGGGGTTTTGTCGATATTTGGGAAAAGCAGTTGTGCCATTTTTTTGTTATCCATTGTCATATTCCTTTCATATTATCAAAATATCCTGTGTAATAAACCTTTGGTGCATCGGGAAGTAAAAACGCACACAAATCGATAAAGTAGTCATCTGTCATTGACGCAATATAGTCCGCTACAATATCATCGTCTGTGTTTTCATCGTGATAGCTTCCCGCACCGTAATATCCACGGCGTTTGTCTACATATTTTATATGATGCCTGTAAATAACAGAGCTTTCATCACCTTTTTTAAGGTCATCAAGCAGCTTTTTGTAAAGCATCTCAAACATCGGTTTGATACACTTGTCGTACTGAACATTTACATCCTCGGCAAGATAGATATTGCTCATATTATCTGCCTTTGCCTTGCTGAGCTGATTAAAGTACTCGTCATCCATTTTGATGAAATCCTTATCAGCACTGTTCTCGATTATATTTACTATTAGGTTATTAATTATAACTGAATTGTAGCTTCCGTCAGACTGCACCTCGAAGCCTGCACGCTCGGCATCCTGCCTGTCCTTGCCGATGTAAGCGATAATGTCGCTCACCCTTACAACACAACCCTCAAGCGTTGAGGGGATAAGCTTTTTCACGTTTTTGGGGTCTGTGTAGCAACCCTCTACTTTTTTGTCAAATTCCTCAAAGCTACTGAGGTTTGACGGACGGTACTCCTTAAGCTCAAGCTCACCGTTATGGCATAAAATACCATCGAGCGTAGGAAGCGAAATGTTAAGATTAAAAATTTTGTCAAGCACCCTTACACTGTGTACATTGTGGTTAAAATACCGCCCCGTATTTTTGTGATAGAGGTCGCTGAGTGCCTTTTCGCCCATGTGCCCGAAAGGTGTGTGCCCGATATCGTGGCCAAGGGCAATCGCCTCAATTAAATCGAGGTCAAGTCCGAGGCATCTGCCTATGTTTCGTGCTATTCTCGATACAAGCTGAACGTGGAGAGCACGCCTTGTTATATCGTCATTCTTATAAAACGAGAACACCTGAGTTTTATCGGTGTATCTGTTATAGTAAGGGTGATGAAGTATCTTTTCAATATCACGCACGTGGCACGGACGCCACAGACTTGCACGATCCCTTGTATTATCTCTGCGAGGTGCGTCATACACATTCAGATTAAGCTTTTCTTCTATATTCTTTTGTGTTTTCTCCGAAAGACGAAGGAAGTCTCCTCTGCCCAAGCAGTTCACCGCCTCTTTTTATGATTATCCCTGCTGCAATACCTGTAATAAAGCCGCCAATACCACCTGTAACTACAAGCACTGGCAAGTAGTAAACAGCCGCTTTACCGATAATAAAGCTTGCACACACAATTTGTCCCACATTGTGAAAAATTGCACCTAAAGAACTTACGCCCGATACTGAGAAAAGTTTCGTACGCTTTGCAAAGCATTGCACTGCCATACTTAAAATTCCGCCGCACAAGCTGTACAAAAATGCAGAAAACCCACCATATAGAAGCGCACACAACAAAATTTTGAGCACACAAACTGCCCATGCACGCCTTTCTCCCAAAAGATATAGCGCACTTACCACCGCAATATTTCCAAGTCCCAGCTTGACCCCTGCCACGGGAATAAATGCGGGGACAAGGCTTTCAATGTAGCCAAACAGCACTGCTAAAGCAGTAAGCAGTGCTGTCTGCGCAACTGCCCTGCTACTTTTCATATCAAAACATCCGTTTCATTCGTGGATTTATCAACTATCGTAACACTTAATTTGTTAGGAAGGCACACAATGCTTTGCCCGTTTTTTGAAATCGTTTCCTTATTGCAAAGCTTGTTTTTGCAGTCAGATGAAGTAATGCTGACACACGACTTTCCAATTTCCACTACATTTACGCCAAACTCCGTCTTAACCTCTATCAAGGCATCCTCGCCAAGCGGCACCGCTTCGTAAAGTTCTCCGTTGACCCTTATCTCAACGATTTCTCCGCTTTTTGACGGGGAAAGCCAAATTAAAAGTGCGATAACGGTAAATGCAATAACAAAAATATCACCTTTACGCATTTTTTCACCTTCCATCACACTATATAATAACGCTTTTTTGTCGATTTGTAAAGTCTTGTTTTAAAAGCTTATAAATCTTGATGCAGCATATCCTACCTGCCCTCTGTAATTAACAACATACCACTCAGGAAGCTCTCCTACTACGGTGAGCGTTGCCCCCTTGGGCATAGATGCCAGAATTCTGGACGTCGTGCTCGGTTTTTCCCTGAGATTGAGATTTCCGCTTGCTATATTTACCGTAGCAGTTCTTGGTCCTACAGGCTCGGCAAAAGGGACGCCAAAATACTCTGTAAGCGAAAGCACAAGGTTTCTGGCAATGGTGTTAATGTTATTTGTAACCCAGTTTGCATCAGATGTGTTATCGTGATAGCCAAGCTCCAAAAAAACGGCTGGCGCTCTCGTCTGCGCAACCTCGCCGATTGTCGTTGTAGGCACTGCACGCACCTTTTCGGGATTTGGGTAGATGTCTTTTAAATTGCGCACAAAAATATCAGCGGCACGTCGTCCATTTATGCTTCTGGGCGAATAATACACATCTACCCCCGTGTATGTCCCATACTGACCCTCGGGAGCCGCATTTGAATGAAGTGCAAGGTGCAGGTCGTAATTTCCCCTGTTTGACTCCCTGATGGCATCTCCCGCCGTCCCTGTGCGTGAATTTCGAGTAAACTGTATCGCGTTTGCCTGCAGATATCTTACCATAGCATCTGCAACTAAGTTCATATAATATTCTTCGCTTCCGCCCGTAACATACATATTGTTTTCCTGCGTAGAAGGACTAAGATAAATTCTTGGCAAAATAATTCCCCCTTTTTCACATTTATAATATGCTGATGCGCGTAGATTTGACAAAATCAACTTTTTGTAGTATAATTATTTTTTAGTTAGCTGGAAACGGAGGTTATTACGATGTTTAAAAAGCTATTGTCTTTACTTTTATGTATGACTATTATCTGCGGTGTTTCTCTCAGTGTTTTGGCGGCACCGCGTATACCTGTTTACAAGGTTGGAAACGTTCTTTACTTCCTTGATAAATCATCAGGAACAATCACGGGCTTTGCTGGCGATCCGCAGGACCTTATCATACCCGAAACGCTTGGCGGATATAAAGTTTTGTCAATCGGCAGCGGTGCCTTCAGCGGTTCACATACTCTACGCACTCTTTCTATCCCCGACGGAATAAGCATTATATCTTCAAATGCTTTTGCTGCCTGCCCAAATCTTACAAGCGTTGAAATCGGCAGCACCGTAACATATATCGGCAGCAATGCTTTTGGCGGATGCACTTCGCTTAACAATGTTTATTTTAGGGGTTCTCTTGATAATATTGAGCCTGACGCATTCTCAGGCACACCGTGGATAACAAACTCTACTGAAGAATTTGTTATCCTTGGCGGAACAACACTTCTTAAATATAATGGCACGCAGGCAGTTGTAAAAATTCCTGAAAACGTAAAAAGCATCGGGCCTGAGGCATTTTCACACAATGAGTATGTAAGGGAAATTATTCTTCCGCAAAGTCTGGAAAGAATAGGCGAAAATGCCTTTGTTGCATGCAGCTTTCTCGAAGCAATAGATATTCCCAAAACCGTGCTTTATATCGGCACGGGCGCTTTTGATGGTACAAAGTGGCTGGCAAATCAGGAGTCGCCGTTTGTGTGCGTTAACGGAATTCTCATCGCATATACGGGACTTGACAGCCATATAACGCTTCCCGATGGTATTACAGGCATCGGCGGCGGCGTTTTTATGTCAAACTCGCATATAATATCAGTAAAAATCCCTGACAGTGTTATTTATATAGATACTTTGGCTTTCGCAAGCTGCGATAATCTTATAAGCGTTAATATCCCCGACTCAGTTGAGTGGATTGACGAGTTTTCGTTTTCTTCGTGCCCCCGCCTCACTCTTTTCGGCAGGGAAAACGCTTATTCGCACAGATATGCACAAAATATGGGTATAAATTTCAGTACCGAGGTTTATGTTACATGTAATGGCGAAGAAATTGAGTTTAACTCTGCTCCCCCCGTTATATACTACGAACGAACATTCATCCCCATCCGCCCCGTTATGGAGAGTCTTGGATGGAATGTTTCGTGGAACTCTCAGGACAAAAGCGTAACATGTACCTTTGAGGACAAAATACTTGTTGTTCTTCCCGATGGTACGATTTCTGTTAACGGTGAAAAGCTCCCAGAGCTTGCTCCTCCGATATACGTTAACGGCTGTAGTCTTGTTTCATCAAGAGTAATTGCTTCGGCAATCGGTGCAGAGGTTTTCTGGGATGCACAGACCCGCACCGCTGATTTCCGCTTTTAAATTTTCCTTGGAGGCATCTATATGAGAAAACTGCTTAAAGCAATGTTTAGTCAACTTGTAATTGTAAGCATACTTCTTATATTACAGGTGGCAGTTTTGCTTTGGTTTATATTCAGCCTGAGCGATTATGTTGTTTATATTGACCTTATTCTTAAACTGATAAGTATGGTCGTTGTGATTTATATAATGAATCACCACTCAAACCCTATGTATAAGCTTGCATGGGTTATTCCGATACTGCTTTTCCCAATTATCGGCGGGCTTTTTTACCTTTTTATCACGTGCCAGATGCACACCAGGTTTTTCTTTGCACGGATAAAAAATATATCTGACGAACTTACAAGCAAATATCCGCAAAGCAAAGCAGTTTTGTCGCAGATCGCACAAACTCATCCCGAACGGGAAAGCACCGTTCGTTATATCAATAAAACAAGCGGCTTTAATGCTTATGAATGTTTTGATGCGACATACTTTGCTACCGGCGAGGAAAAGCTCGCATCGCTTCTAATTGAGCTTGAAAAGGCGGAAAAATACATCTTTCTTGAATACTTTATCTTAAATGACGGTGTTATGTGGCAAAGCATTTTTAATATTCTTAAACGCAAGGCAGCCGAGGGCGTCGACGTCAGAATTCTTTACGACGGAATGGGAAGCATGACGCTTCTTCCACGTTCTTTCCCAAAAGAAATGCAAAAGCACAATATTAAGTGCCATGTATTCAGTCCCTTTGTGCCCTTTCTTGCGGCAACGCAAAACAATCGCGACCACCGCAAAATACTGGTGATTGATGGTAAGGTGGCATATACTGGCGGAGTAAACATTTCGGATGAATACATTAACGCCACTTACCGATTCGGTCATTGGAAGGATATGAGCGTTTGTATAAAGGGACCAGCAGCATTCAGCTTCACGCTTATGTTTCTGGAGATGTGGTCAGTTACAACGCGTAAGAAAGAAGACCCAAAGCAGTATGAACCTGTGTTTGATAACGAGTTTTCTAATCCTAAGGGCTATGTAATGTCCTACGCCGATGTACCGCAGGACCGCTACCAGATTGGCAAATACATCTACCTTGATATTATAAATAAAGCAAAAAAATATGTTCATATAACCACCCCGTATCTTATACTTGATCATGAGATGATAGTGGCGCTTACAAACGCCGCCCTCAGCGGAGTTGATGTACGCATCATCTGCCCGGCAGTTGCAGACCACTGGTATGCACGCTCTGTTGCCTACAGTTACTATAAAGAGCTTATGGAGTGCGGAGTGAAGATTTACGAATATTCCCCTGGTTTTATTCACGGCAAAACGTTTTGCAGCGACGACAGTATTGCGGTTGTCGGCAGTATAAATCTTGATTACAGAAGTCTTTATCTTCACTTCGAGTGTGCGGCGTGGTTTCTTGACTGCCCGACAGTACTTTCGGTTGCTGACGATTTTAACCGCACTCTTAAAAAGTGCAGACAAATCACGCTTCTTGACTGCAAAAAACGCAGTTTTATTAAAAAAATTACAAGCGCAGTTTTGCGTATATTTGCACCGCTTATGTAATTTGAAAAAGGAGTCCCTTTAATGATTACCATTCCAAATTTACTCACACTATCACGAATATTCGGGTCGCTTTTTATGTTTGTTATGCCAGCATTCTCGTTCGAGTTTCTTGTCATATACACGCTTTGTGGCTTGACAGATGCTCTCGACGGGCACATTGCACGAAGGACCAAAACAACAAGTGAGCTTGGTGCCCGTCTTGATAGCATTGCCGATTTAGTTTTTTACTTTATGATGGTTATTAAGCTGTTCACCGAGATTGTAGCTAATTTGCCAAAATACATTGTTATTGCAGCTTTTTCAATTTTTGGTGTGAGACTTGTTACATACATTACTGCGGCAATAAAATATCGCCGTTTCGCGTCAATGCACACATACTTAAACAAGGCTACGAGCATCTTGGTTTTCTTTATTCCGTACCTTTTGCGAACGCCTATTTTCTCGTACTTTTGCATGTCAGTTTGCATAGTTGCTCTTATAGCAGCACTGGAGGAGCTTTTTATCCACCTGACGCACAAGGAGTACAGCAGGGACATAAAGTCGGTTTTTATCAGGAGGCTTTAATCTGTGGATTTTGCCATTCCTCTTTCAATGATATCGCACACACTGTCTGTAATTACAATACCTCTGATGTATCTTTTGTTTATAGCTTTATTGTAAGAAAACAAATATAACTAAAAAACATGTGGTACAATATCCATATGGCGTAAATTGTACACTTATTTTAACACAAATTGTGTCGAATAATGCAAAAACAAAGGCTCCCTTTACACAAGGGAGCCTTTCAAAGAAAGAATGGTGCCTAATTATGAATTTTGGTACTTGGTTTGTAATTGCTATTGCAATAATAGTCCCCGTTGCAACTTTTTCCTTTTATAATAATAAATAATTTTTTTCCTAATTTGACACGAGCATAGCATTGCTTGTATCGTATCGAGCATGCTTTAGTGCACACAAAAGGCGGCAATTTATGAAGATAGCAAAAAGAATTGTAGCAATATTATTAATAATTATAATCTCAATGTTAATCATTCCATTGATTGCCATTAGTACGGTTAAGGCCGATGCCGGAATGTTAGTAAACTTGTTGTTATTTTTTGTTGCGTATCCTGCTGTTTCGGCTTGGGTGGGAATTATATCCGGGAAAGATATTAAACATTTTTGGTTTACACCCCTTTTAATAGCTGTTTTATTTTGGGTGTTTTCATCGCTTACATACCAAACTGCGTTTCCAATTGTGTATTCGACGATATATTTTATAGTATGTTGCATAAGTATGGTGATAACATGGCTTGAGGCAAGAAGAAACTGAATTTCGCCTTGCCCTTCGTGAGGCTACGCGATGAAAGGTAGTGTAAATAATGAAAAAAATACTAATCATTATTTTAGTTTTGCTTTTATAAGGATTACAACCTCAACGTATGAAAACCTAATACGTTAAAAACAGTAGAACAAATTTTGTGCAAAATTCAAGGAGGACTTTTATGACTTTGGCAATAGTACTTTTTGCAGTAACCTATGTACTTATGCTTGCTTTTGGCAAGTACAGACCATACATTGCGCTTGCTTCGGGCGTGATATTTATTTTGACGGGAATGCTTCCGCTTTCGGAGATTTTCGCGTCGATTGACTTTAATGTTTTGCTTATGATTATTGGTACGATGGGGCTTGTTTCCTTGTTTACCGAAAGCAAAATGCCCGCAATGCTTGCCGATATGATTATGGAAAAGGTGCCTAATGTCAAATGGGCGGCAGTTTCGCTTGCTCTGTTTTCTGGGATAATATCAGCTTTTGTTGATAATGTTGCGACGGTGCTTATGGTTGCCCCCATTGCCCTTGCAATTTGCAAAAAACTTGGAGCTAACCCCGTACCATTTGTAATTGCAGTTGCCGTTTCGTCCAATCTTCAGGGTGCAGCAACGCTTGTCGGCGATACAACTGCGATTATGCTTGGCTCGGCACTCGATATGAGCTTTCTTGATTTCTTCTGGTATAAGGGAAGACCGAGCATATTCTTTGCTGTAGAGCTTGGGGCTGTGCTTTCGGCGCTTATTCTCCTGTGGATATTCAGGAAAGAAAATGCCGCAATTCCTAAAAAAGAAGAGCGTACGAAGGTAACGGATTTTGTTCCCACGTGGCTTCTTGTGATGGTGCTTGTGCTTCTTATTGCAGCATCGTTCATCCCGAATAAGCCCAATATAACAAACGGTGCAATATGCTGCATACTGCTTTTAATCGGTCTTATATACACCGTTATAAAGAGAAAGACGCTTGCGTCAGTTATTGCCCCTCTGAAAGAGATTGACTTTCAGACAATTGGCATTCTCGTGGGAATATTCCTTATGATAGGCGGCATATCCTCGATGGGCGTTATTGATGCTTTGGCAGGCTTGCTTGCAAAAGCAGGCGGCGGAAACATTTTTGTTTTGTACACGGTGATTACTCTTGCGTCGGTTGTTATATCGGCGTTTATCGATAACATACCCTACGTTGCAACAATGATTCCCGTCATTGCAGGGATTGCATCAACTCTTGGAATTGATGCAACACCGCTTTATTTCGGGCTTCTTTCGGGGGCAACTCTGGGTGGCAACTGTACGCCTGTGGGCGCTTCAGCAAACATCACGGGTATGGGAATTTTGAAAAAATCGGGATATGACGTAAAAAACAGCGATTTCTTCAGAATCGGTATTCCGTTTACAATTGCGGCAGTGGTGCCTGCGTATATCTATATCTGGTTAATGTACGGAAATTTATAATTCGGACAGATATCGTGAAATAATGTAAAACAAAAGCGTGCAAACTATATTTTGCACGCTTTTTGAATAAAACTATGTAAAACGAAAAGAAAAAAAGCGAAATTTGCAACCTGAGGTTGCAAAAAAGTTCAATCTTTTATATATTGACAAGCATCTTGCACTTCTATAAAATCATAATAAGAAATATACTTATGTTAGATTTTTAAGGGAATGGGGAATTGAAATGACGATTGGCGAAAAAATCTCAAAGCTTCGTGTTGAGGCAAATTTATCTCAGGAGCAGCTTGCCGAAAAAATGGACGTATCCAGGCAGTCTGTGTCAAAGTGGGAGATGAATCAGTCTCTGCCGCAGATTGACAAGGTACTTATGCTTTGCGAATTGTTCAATCTTTCTGCAGATGACCTTTTAAAGGAAGAGGTTTCTCTTTGCAAGGAAGCATCGGAAGAAAAAAGGAAAAACAAATACTTTGGAACTGACGGGTTCCGCGGAGAGGCAAATATTGACCTTACCTCTATGCAGGCATACAAGGTAGGCAGATTTTTAGGTTGGTATTATTCTTCACCTCTTTCATGTTGTACCAAAGCGGGCTACAGACCCAAAATCGTAATAGGAAAGGACACCCGCCGTTCAAGCTATATGCTCGAATATTCGCTCGTTGCAGGTATAACTGCGTCGGGCGCAGATGCCTATATGCTTCACGTTACAACAACTCCAAGCGTTTCGTACGTTACAAGGCAGGATGAATTTGATTGCGGCATCATGATAACTGCATCTCACAACCCGTTTTACGACAACGGAATAAAGGTCATAAACCGCTATGGAGAAAAGCTTGACGATAGAACTACCTTACTTATCGAAGCCTACATTGACGGCGATTTAAAAGCACTTGGTGTATCGTCAGACGACCTTTCCCTTGCACATAAAGAAAAAGTCGGTTGTATTGTGGACTATGTTTCAGGAAGAAACCGCTATCTCGGATATCTTATCTCAATTGCTTCCCATTCTTACAAAAATTTGAAGATTGGTCTTGACTGCGCAAACGGTGCATCGTGGATGCTGGCAAAATCTCTTTTCGCTGCTCTTGGGGCTCAGACGGTTATTATCGGTGCAGAGCCTGATGGATTAAATGTAAATAAAGACTGCGGTTCAACGCATATTGAAAGACTTTGCAATCTCGTAAAGGAGCAGCGCCTTGACCTCGGTTTTGCTTTTGACGGCGATGCTGACCGCTGCCTCGCAGTCGATGAAAACGGAAATATTGTTGACGGCGACGCAATTCTCTACATTTTGGGTCAAAGACTTAAAGAAAGAGATATTCTCAACAACAACACAATTGTTGCAACGGTTATGTCAAACAGCGGGCTTATTGACAGCCTCAACAAAATAGGTATTAAATGCGTACAAACGCAGGTTGGCGACCGTTTTGTTTACGAGGAAATGCAGGCAAATGACTACTGCCTCGGCGGAGAGCAGTCGGGCCATATTATACTTAAAAAATATGCAACAACGGGCGATGGCTTGCTCACCGCGATTATGATAGCAGAGGAAGTGTGCGACAGAAAAACGTCGCTTGCAAATCTTGCTAAAGGCGTAAATCTTTATCCGCAGTATCTCAGAAACGTAAGGGTAAAGGATAAGGCAGCCGTGCTTGCTGATGAAAGAATAATGGCTGAGCTTGCTGAAGTTGAAAAGCTTATCGGCGGAAAGGGCAGAGTGCTTCTTCGCAAGAGCGGAACAGAGCCTGTTATCCGTGTTATGGTTGAATGTGAAAGTGAAGAAAAATGCCGTGAATATACAGACAGAGTCGCAGAAAAAATCTTGGAGGAGGGACACGGTGTTGAATAAATTCGTAAAAACAAGAGATTTGTTTGAAAACGTGCCGGCGTATCTTGAAAAGCTCTTTGCAGAGTGTGAATACCCGTGGGAGATGCTTCCCAAGATAAAGGAATATATAAAGGAGCTTATTGGAAGCGGGCTTGATGGCTTTGTAGAAATTGCCAAGGACGTTTATGTAGGCGAAAATGTCAGCATATCACCGACGGCGACAATCATCGGCCCTGCGATAATAGGTGCAAACACAGAGATAAGACCGGGAGCATATATCCGTGGGAATGTAATCACAGGTGCAGGATGTGTGCTTGGAAACTCCAGTGAATATAAAAACTGTATTCTTCTCGATAAGGCGCAAACTCCGCATTATAACTACGTGGGAGATTCCATTTTGGGTAATCACGCACATATGGGCGCAGGAGCAATTTGCTCAAACCTCAAGGCTGACGGGAAAAATGTTGTAATCCGCGGCGATGAAAATTATGAGACAGGACTTCGCAAAATCGGTGGAATCTTAGGCGACAATGCCGATGTCGGTTGCGGCTGTGTGCTTAATCCGGGCACTGTTATTGGAAAGAAAACATCTGTTTATCCGCTCAATTCCCTGCGTGGAGTTTTCCCTGAAAACTGCATTGTAAAGAGTATGGATAATGTGGTGGAAAGAAGATAAATTAAGAGGATGTAAACTTTAGTTTACATCCTCTTTTTTCCTGTATAGGAAATTGCGTAAAATTAAAACGCAGGAATAGATGTTTGCACTAAGTTCGAGTGCGACGTGGGTGAAGCGGCACGCTTCCTTTTTACTTTCTTGCAACTATTATACCATAAACTGCAGAAATGATAGCGTATGGCACTAAAAGCACAAGACACACAACTGATGCCACGGGTGGCAGAAATATGCTTATTATAAAAAGAACGCCCATAATAACCGTTTCGTAGCCGATAAACCTGTTGATTTTTCGTGCTTTTTCGGTTTCCAAATTATAGTTTTTAATGTAGTCAAACTTCGGAAGGTAGTTTCCTATTACAAGGAACATAACGCCTACGATGAAAGAAACTATTCTCCTGATGTCAAGATTCCAGCCAAGCCCGTAGCCGAGTGTTATTACCTGAAGAATTACCGTAAGGCAGGGAATAATCCATTTTGTTACAGTCTCAAACTTTTTTCTGTCGCCATGTTTAGATGCGTTTATGTCGTTTATAAAGCAACAAAATGCCTGAAGTAATACCATCATAATCGGTAGGCCGAAAACAACAAACCCTTTTGATGCAAAGTTGTCAGGCTCACCGTAGATATTAAAGTGAATTGCCATTTCGTCGGGTAGCTTATTCCAAAGCGAAATTCCAAGAAGTACAGGGAGCAGACAAACAATGCTTGTGATAAGGAAAATTCT
>JAZNOC010000053.1:0-10690 GCA_045580605.1 Clostridia bacterium
GGCGGACAGACAGGTCTTAACCTTGCAATGCAGCTTCAGGAAAAGGGCATCTTAAAGGAATGTGGCGTTGAGCTTCTCGGTACAAGCAGCGAAAGTATTGCCCGTGCGGAAGACCGTGAGCTTTTCAAAGAGCTTTGCCAGTCAATCGGCGAGCCAGTAATTCCGTCAGAAATTACCTATTCAATTGAAGAAGCAAAAGCGGCAGCAGAAAAAATCGGTTATCCCGTTGTTCTTCGTCCCGCATTCACGCTTGGCGGTACAGGCGGCGGCTTTGCAAACAACGAGGAAGAGCTTGTTGAAATCGGCTTGAATGCCTTTAAGCTTTCACCCGTTCATCAGGTGCTTATAGAAAAGAGCGTAAAGGGTTATAAAGAAATAGAATTTGAGGTTATGCGTGATTCAAAGGATAACGCAATCACCATCTGCGGAATGGAAAACATTGACCCCGTTGGAGTTCACACGGGCGACAGTGTGGTTGTTGCACCTATCCTTACACTTAATGACCACGACCTTAAAATGCTTAACGACAGTGCAATCAAGCTTATTCGAGAGCTTCATATCTCGGGCGGATGTAACGTTCAGTTTGCTCTTAACCCCAATTCTTCAGAATACTATCTCATCGAGGTTAACCCCAGAGTATCACGTTCATCGGCACTTGCATCAAAGGCAAGCGGTTACCCCATTGCAAGAGTTACTGCAAAGATTGCAGTTGGTATGACTCTTGACGAAATTCAGATTGCAAACACAAATGCGGCATTTGAGCCAAGGCTTGACTATATCGTGGCAAAATTCCCACGCTTCCCGTTTGATAAGTTTACATCTGCTACAAACAAGCTCGGCACACAGATGAAAGCGACGGGCGAGGTTATGGGCATCGGTACAACTCTCGAGGAGTGTATGTTAAAGTCTATCCGCTCGCTTGAAATCGGCGTTTGCCACCTTTATATGTCCAAGTTTGACAATATGTCAACAGAGGAAATGCTCACCTACATCGAAGACTTCCATGATGACAGCCTTTATGCAATCGCTGAGCTTATCAGCCGTGGAGTAACTGTAGAAAAGCTTCACGAAATCACAAAAATCACTTCGTACTTCCTTGAAGCAATCAAAAGAATTGTTGATTTTGAAGAGGTTGTCAAGCAGAACAAAGATAATTTTGATATACTCAAGAAAGCCAAGGAAATGGGCTTCTCCGATAAATATATCGCTCGCCTTTGGAATGTTGATGAGATATATGTGTTTGAAATGAGAAAAGAAAATAAGCTTTTCCCCGTATACAAAATGGTAGATACCTGCCACACAAATGCGTACATTCCGTACTTCTACTCAACCTACGGCGAGGGTAACGATTCAATTGTAACCGATAAAAAGAAAATAGTTGTTCTCGGTGCAGGTCCTATAAGAATAGGTCAGGGTGTTGAGTTTGACTATTCAACAGTGCACGCAGTAACAACAATCAAAAATTCGGGCTACGAGGCTATTATTATAAATAACAATCCCGAAACAGTTTCTACAGACTATACAACTGCAGATAAGCTCTATTTCGAGCCTCTTACTCCCGAAGATGTTATGAACATTATCGAGCTTGAAAAGCCCGAGGGCGTAATAGCATCTCTTGGCGGACAGACAGCAATCAACCTTGCAGAGCCTCTTATGAAGCGTGGAGTTAAAATAATCGGTACAGATTGCGACGCTATCGAAAGAGCAGAAAACAGAGATGCGTTCGAGAAAATCTTGAAAGAGCTTAATATTCCTCAGCCAAAGGGCAAGGCAGTTACAAATATTGAAGACGGCGTTAAAGCTGCAGAGGAAATCGGTTATCCCGTGCTTGTTCGCCCAAGCTTCGTGCTTGGCGGCAGAGCTATGCAGATAGTTCCCAACGAGGCTAAGCTTCGCCACTACCTTAAAACTGCCGTTGAAATTGATGAGGACAAGCCCGTTTTGGTCGACAAATACATTGTTGGTAAAGAGGTCGAAGTTGACGCTATATGCGACGGCAGAGACGTTTTCGTACCGGGAATCATGGAGCTTATTGAGCGTACAGGTATTCACAGTGGCGACTCAATCAGCGTATATCCGCCTTTCAGCATTTCCGATAAGGTTAAGGGTACAATCCTTCAGTATTCAAAAATGCTCGGTCTTGGAATAGGTATCGTGGGTCTGTTTAACATTCAGTTTATTGTAGATAAAGAAGATAACGTATATATCATCGAGGTTAACCCCCGTTCTTCAAGAACTGTACCATTCCTTTCAAAATCAACTGGCTATAGCTTAGCCGATATCGCAACCGAGGTTATTTTGGGCAAATCGCTTAAAGAGCAGGGTATATTTGATATTTATCCCAAGGAAAGTAACCGTCGCTATGTTAAGGTGCCTGTATTCTCATTCAATAAAATACGCGGTCTTGACGCATATCTTTCACCTGAAATGAAGTCAACGGGTGAGGTTATCGGCTATGACGATAAGCTTAACCGTGCGATGTACAAGGCACTTCAGGCTTCGGGAATGAAGCTTCAGAACTACGGTACAGTATTTGTTACTATTGCAGACACAGATAAGGAGGAGGCACTTCCCCTTATCCGCAGATTCTACAATCTTGGCTTTAACATTCAGGCAACAAAAGGCACGGCAGAATTCCTTAAGGCTAACGGAATTCGTACCCATGCACTCACAAAGATAAGTGACGGCAGTGATGAAATTCCGCAGGCTATCAGACAGGGTCATATTGCTTATATCATCAACACAAGTAATATTGCCAGCGCCGAATCATCAACAAACGACGGGCACGAAATCCGTGCACTCGCAACGGAAAACAATATCGACATCTTCACTTCGCTCGATACAGTTTCTGTTTTGCTTGATGTTCTGGAGGAAACCACTCTGTGCATTTCTACAATAAATTCCTGAGGTGTAGGTATGAAGCAAAGCATATTTAAAATAAAAAAGAATGAAAAAATCGCTAAAAATATTATGAGAATGGTCCTTTCGGGCGATACAAGCGATATCGTTCGTTCAGGTCAGTTCGTAAATATTTTGGTTGACGGCTTTTTCCTGAGAAGACCTATCTCCGTGTGCGATTATGATGAAAAAACGCTTACAATTATCTATAAGATTGTAGGCGAGGGCACAGAGGCAATGAGTGAGTACAAGCCAGGCAAAGAGCTTGACGTAATGACGGGCCTCGGTAACGGCTACGATTTGTCAAAGAGCGGAGACACACCGCTTCTTCTTGGTGGCGGCGTGGGCGTTCCACCGCTTTATAACCTTTGCAAAAAGCTAACGGCCGAGGGTAAAAAAACCACCGTTATCTTAGGTTTCAACACCAAGGACGAAATCTTCTATGAAAAAGAATTTAAAAAAGCAGGAGCTAAGGTGTATGTAACAACCGTAGATGGCTCGTATGGCTCAAAAGGCTTTGTAACTGACGTTATGAAAAATCTTTCCTATTCCTACTTTTACACCTGCGGTCCCGAGCCGATGCTAAAGGCAATTTATGATGCATCAGCAACATCAGGTCAGCTCAGCTTTGAGGAAAGAATGGGTTGCGGCTTTGGTGCATGTATGGGTTGCTCATGCAAAACAAAGTACGGAAACAAGCGTATCTGTAAGGACGGTCCTGTTCTTGAAAAGGAGGAGATTATATGGTAGATACAAAGGTAAACCTTTCAGGGCTTTGTCTTGACAATCCCATTATCCCCGCCAGCGGAACGTTCGGCTACGGTTATGAATTTGCCGAAATTTACGATATCAATATATTAGGCTCATTTTCCTTTAAGGGAACAACGCTCGAGCCACGCTTTGGTAACCCCACTCCCAGAATTGCTGAATGCACAGCGGGGATGATAAACAGTGTAGGACTTCAAAATCCCGGTGTTGACAAGGTTGTAGCCGAAGAGCTTCCAAAGCTTAAAAAGTGCTTTAACAAAAAGGTAATCGCAAATGTCGGCGGCTTTTCGATTGACGAATACGCCACTGTTTGCGAAAGGCTTGATAAGGAAGAACAGGTAGGTCTGCTTGAGGTTAACATAAGCTGCCCCAACGTACATAACGGCGGTATGAGCTTTGGTACAGACCCCAAAATGGCTTACGAGGTTACAAAAAAAGTTAAAGAGGTAACAACAAAACCCGTATATATTAAGCTAAGCCCCAATGTAACTGATATAACCGCAATCGCAAAAGCGTGCGAGGAGGGCGGTGCCGATGGTATAAGCCTTATAAATACGCTTTTGGGTATGAGAATAAATCTTAACACCAGAAAATGCGTCATTGCAAACAAAATGGGAGGTTTTTCAGGGGATGCGATATTCCCCGTAGCAGTTCGTATGGTATATCAGGTGTACGAAGCTGTTAAAATTCCGATTATCGGGATGGGCGGCGTATCTTCTGCAAAGGACGTTATTGAAATGATGCTTGCAGGTGCAACTGCAGTTCAAATCGGTGCGGCAAACCTTGTAAATCCCTGCATCTGTAAGGAAATTATCGAAGATTTACCGAGGCAGATGGAAAAATACAACATAAATTCACTTAAAGAAATTATCGGAGGTGCACACAATGGGTAAGGATGTAATTATTGCCTGCGACTTTTCAGGCAAGGACGAGGTTATGAATTTTCTCGACAAATTCAAGGAAGAAAAGCCTTATGTAAAAATCGGTATGGAGCTTTTTTATGCAGCAGGTCCAGACATCGTGCGTGAGATTAAAAAGCGTGGCCATAAAATATTTTTGGACTTAAAACTTCATGATATTCCAAATACTGTTATGAAAGCAATGCATGTGCTTTCCGAGCTTGATGTTGATATGTGTAACCTGCACGCAGGCGGTGCAAAACCTATGATGGAGGCTGCAATCAAGGGCCTTACCCGTGAGGATGGCACAAGACCGCTTCTTATAGCAGTAACACAGCTTACATCTACAAGTCAGGAGGTTATGGAAAGAGACCTTCTCATAAAAGAGCCAATCGATTCTGTTGTGCTTCACTACGCAAAAAATGCCAAGGAAGCAGGTCTTGACGGCGTTGTATGCTCACCTCTTGAGGCTGGTAAGGTGCATGGTGCTTGCGGAGAAGGATTCCTTACAGTAACCCCAGGGGTACGCTTTGCAGATGGTGAAGTAGGAGATCAGGTGCGTGTTACAACACCTGCTAAGGCAAAGGAAATCGGCTCGGACTACATCGTTGTCGGAAGACCGATTACTGCAGCGGAAGACCCAGTTGCAGCATACAGAAGATGCATGGCAGAATTTGTAGGTTAATTAAAGGAGAGGATAAAATGAACAATATCGAAAACATAATTGCAAAGGACTTACTTTCAATCAAGGCAGTATTCTTCCGTCCCGATGAGCCTTTTACATGGGCAAGCGGAATTAAAAGCCCCGTTTACTGCGATAACAGACTTACACTTACTGCGCCAAGCGTGCGTAACGATGTGGAAAATGCTCTTGCAGAAACAATCAAAAGAGAATATCCCGATGCTGAGGTGCTTATGGGAACATCAACTGCAGGTATCGCTCATGCTGCAATCACAGCACATATCTTAGATATGCCCATGGGCTATGTAAGAAGCGGTGCAAAGGACCACGGCAGAGGTAATCAGATTGAAGGTAAGCTCGAAAAAGGACAAAAGGTTGTAGTAGTTGAAGACCTTATCTCAACAGGCGGCAGCGTTATCGAGGTTGTAAACGTTCTTCGTGAGGCAGGGGCAGAGGTGCTCGGCATTGTAAGCATCTTTACCTATGGTATGCAAAAGGGCATTGACCGTCTTAAAGAGGCAAACGTAAAGAACGTAAGCCTTACAAACTTTGACGTTATAGCATCTGTTGCAGCAGAGGAAAACTATATAAAGAAGGAAGACGTTGAGCGTCTTATAAAATTCAGGAATAACCCGTCAGACGAAAGCTGGATAGGGGCGTGATTAAATGAGAAATCTTATTGATATATTAGATTTATCATTGCAGGAAATTGAAGAGCTTATAGATACCGCAAACGATATCATAACAAATCCCGACAAATATCGTGAAAAGTGTAAATATAAAAAACTTGCAACACTCTTTTTTGAGCCTTCAACCCGTACCCGCCTTTCATTCGAGGCTGCAATGCTCGAGCTTGGCGGCAGCGTGCTCGGTTTTTCCGAGGCAAACTCAAGCTCTGCATCAAAGGGCGAGAGCGTGTCCGACACTGTGTCTGTCGTAAGCGGATATGCAGATATTATTGCAATGCGTCATCCCAAGGAGGGCGCGCCGCTTGTAGCATCTATGAAAAGTGATGTTCCAATCATTAACGCAGGCGACGGCGGGCATAACCACCCCACTCAAACTCTTACCGACCTTTTGACAATTAAGCGTGAAAAGGGCAGGCTCGATAATCTCACGATAGGTGTTTGTGGCGACCTTAAGTTCGGCAGAACGGTTCATTCGCTTATAGCGGCGATGGCACGTTATGAAAACGTGAATTTCGTTATGATTTCACCTAAGGAGCTTAAGCTCCCGAGATATGTCAAGGAAGCTCATATAAAATCACGAAACATTGCTTATGTACAAACAGAAGACCTTGAAAGCGTTATAGATAAGCTCGATATTCTTTATATGACTCGAGTTCAGCGTGAAAGATTCTTTAACGAAGAGGATTATCTTCGCCTTAAGGACAGCTATATTCTCACTCCCGATAAGCTCGCTAACGCAAAAAAAGACCTTACAATTCTTCATCCGCTCCCACGTGTTAACGAGATTTCAACGCTTATCGATGACGACCCACGCGCATGCTATTTCAAGCAGGCAAAAAACGGAAAGTTTATTCGTATGGCTCTTATGCTTAAGCTTTTGGAGGTGGAATAAATGCATGTTGATTCTATAACAAACGGCATAGTTATTGACCATATTGCGTGCGGAAAAGCAATGCAGATTTATTCTATGCTTTCTCTTGACGATTTAGATTGCCCCGTTGCAATTCTCAAAAATGTGCCAAGCAATAAAATGGGCAAAAAGGACATTATAAAAATCGACAGCGATATTGATATTAATCTTGATGTTTTGGGCTACGTTAGCCCCAATATCACCGTTGCAATTGTTAAAAACGGCAAAATATGCGAGAAAAAGCACATCGCACTTCCCGAAAAGCTTGTTGATATCATAAAGTGCAAAAACCCAAGATGTATAACATCAACCGAGCAGGATATCCACCATATGTTCAGGCTTTTTGATAAGGAAAACCAAGTCTACAGATGTATATATTGCGACACTAAGGCATAATTAAAAAGGAATGTAAAAACTATTTTTACATTCCTTTTTTAATAAAAAACTTTACCGAATGTTTATTTAATGATATAATATAAAAGTTAAAGGGGGTTAGCCTTATGGAAAGAAGAATTTCAAGACAGACACATGTAGGAAACATTAAAATCGGCGGCGGTGCACCAATAAGTGTGCAGTCAATGTGCAATACCGATACCAACGATGTTTCCAAAACCCTCGAACAAATTCAAAGGCTCAACTCAGCAGGGTGCGAGATTGTGCGCCTTGCAATCCGTGATGAAAATGCGGCAAAAGCATTTTCTGAGATAAAGAAAAAATCCCCACTTCCGCTTGTTGCTGACATACATTTCGACTATCGACTTGCACTTTTGTGTGCAGCCGGCGGTGCTGATAAAATACGCATAAACCCCGGCAATATTGGCTCAAAGGAAAGAGTAAACGCAGTTGCAAGGGAGTGTGAGGCAAACAAAATTCCCATCCGCATCGGTGTAAACGGTGGCTCGCTCGAGAAAGAAATTCTTGCAAAGTACGCATCTCCCACTGCAGAGGCATTGGTGGAAAGTGCAATGCATCACGCGAATTTGCTTGAGGATTGCAACTTTTCAGATATAATACTGTCGCTTAAGTCAAGCTCTGTCAAAACAATGTGCGATGCTTACAGAATGATAGCGAAAAAAACAGATTACCCCTTACATATAGGTGTTACCGAGGCGGGAACGCAGTTTAGCGGCGTTGTAAAAAACAGTATCGGCATAGGCTCGCTGCTCCTTGACGGCATCGGGGATACATTGCGTGTTTCGCTGACCGCACCGCCCGAAAATGAGGTGGTGGCAGGCATTGAAATACTTAAGGCTCTTGACCTTAAAAACGGGCCCAAGCTTATAAGCTGCCCGACCTGCGGCAGATGTCGTGTTGATATGATACCCGTTGCAGAAGAAGTGCAGATGCGCCTTAATAAAGTTGACAAGGACATAAAGGTTGCAGTTATGGGCTGCGCAGTAAATGGCCCCGGCGAAGCACGTGAGGCAGATATCGGAATTGCCTGCGGGGACGGCGTCGCTCTCATATTCCGCAAGGGTGAGATATTAAGAAAAGTGCCGATAGAACGTGCGGCAGATGAACTATTTAACGAAATAGAGGGTTTATAATGGAGCAAAAATATACTCTCGGCAGTGTGTTTCCTATGGCTGAGGGCGAAGGAGATATAAAAAACGCCAAAGTCATACATATAGATGCAAATGCAGCTGAAAGAAGCATCAATGCTGAGATAGTACTCGAAAATCCTATTGAATTTAATAAAGTAGAAAGCTTTCGTGAAAAGGTGTGCACCGCATATAATCTCAGCAGGCTCGATTTCAAGCTGAGGTTTGAGGGAAATGCAGACGCTGTGTTTGCCGTGCAATTTTGTATAGGCAGTGTGTGTGCAGGCAATGCCCTTTGGGCAATGCTCTTTGACAGTTGTGAAATCGAGACTGAGGATGCATCTGCACTCGTTCTTTTAAGGCATGGTAACAAAGAAATGCTTGAGGACGCAAAGATTGAAGAAAAAATTGAGAAAGCTCTCAAAGAGATTTTCTCAAAGAATATAGAAATACAGCTTGGTGAGGATGAAATGACGGTTGAAAACCGTCTTGAACCGGTTGTCTTTCATAAAAAGGAAGCACCTGCAAAGCTTGTGTCAATTGCTCAGGAGGGTGCACTCTTAGGTAAAGCCTTTAATCCAAACGATATCACCCCCATAAACGAGGTCAGTGCAGATATCGGGCAGTGTATGGTGCGTGGCGATATATTTAATGTAGATACCAGAGAAATTGCAAAGATAAAAAAGCACATCCTTTCCTTTTATATAACAGACTACACAGGCTCACTCACTTGTAAGTGCTTTGTTGCATCGAAAGCAGTGGATGAGGTTGTCGATACTCTTAAGAAAAACAGCTGTGTGGCAGTACGTGGTAAAGCAGAATTTGACGGCTTCACGCACGAGCTTACAATTATGGTGCGTGATATAATTCCCGCAAAGCTTCCTCAAATCACTGACGAGGCAGAGGAAAAGCGAGTTGAGCTTCACGCACACACAAAATCTTCGGCAATGGATGCTGTTGTAAGTGCAAAAGACCTTGTAAATCAGGCAATAAAGTTCGGGCACAAGGCAATTGCAATAACAGACCACGGATGCGTGCAGGCGTTTCCCGAGGCGTTTAAAGCCGCAAAGGACGATATCAAAATTCTTTATGGCTGCGAGGGCTATCTTATTGAAAAACACGCCCCGCTTGCTAAGGAAACCAAACGCTACCATATTATAATACTTGCGCAAAATCTTACAGGACTTAAAAACTTGTACAAGCTTGTAAGTACATCAAATCTTGACACGTTTTATCGCAGACCGCTTATCCCGCGTGATGTTCTCGATAAGCACCGTGAGGGGCTTATCTTAGGCTCGGCGTGTGAGGCGGGCGAGGTGTTCAGGAGCATTCTCACAAATGAAAGTGAGGAAGAAATCTTACGCAAGGCATCGTATTACGACTATCTTGAAATTCAGCCGATAGGAAATAATGGATACTTAGTCAGAAATAACACGGTTGAAAATGATGAAGCACTGCGTGAGCTTAACCGCAAAATTGTAGAGCTTGGAGATAAGCTCGGCAAAAAGGTTGTGGCAACGTGCGACGTGCATTTTCTGCGTGAGCGTGATGAGGTTTTCCGCCGCATACTTCAGGCAGGTCAGGGGTATCAGGATGCAGATATGCAGCCCCCCTTGTTTTTCCGCACAACCGAGCAGATGCTCGAGGAATTTTCCTACTTGGGTGAGGAAAAGGCGAGAGAGGTTGTAATAACAAATACAAACCTTATCGCCGATATGATAGAAAATATCCGCCCCGTGCCAAAGGGCAACTTTCCGCCGAAAATCGAGGGAAGTGCGGAGGATATCGAGCGCATAGCAAGAGAAACCGCTACCTCGCTTTACGGAGACCCGCTTCCGGAAAGGGTTGAAGAAAGGCTCAAGCGTGAGCTTGAAAGCGTTATCGGTAACGGATATGCCGACCTTTATAACATAGCAAGGCTTCTCGTAAAGCATTCTCGTGAGCAGGGCTACGTGGTAGGCTCGCGAGGCAGTGTAGGTTCATCATTTTTGGCATACTGCGCTCAGATAACTGAAGTAAACAGCCTTCCGCCACACTACCGTTGTCCGAAATGCAAGCACACCGAGTTTGTAGATGATGAGGCGTATGACTCGGGCTGCGATATGCCCGATAAGAACTGTCCCGAGTGTAACACTCCGTATGTTAAGGACGGGCATAATATCCCGTTTGAAACCTTCCTTGGATTTAAAGGCGACAAGCAGCCCGATATCGACCTTAACTTTTCGGGCGAAAACCAGAGCAGCGCTCATAAATATACTGAGGAAATTTTTGGTCAGGGCTATGTTTTCCGTGCAGGTACAGTC
>JAZNOC010000054.1:0-26078 GCA_045580605.1 Clostridia bacterium
ACATCGCCAACCTTAACCTGATACTGCTTGCCGCCTGTCTTAATTACTGCGTACATCTGTTGCACCTCCCATTTTATGGACTCGCTGTTATAGGTGACATAAAGTCTTAAAAACCCAATCCATGCGGTTACCGCTATATTATAACCTCTATTTCTTTCCTTGTCAAGCGCAAATTACAATATTTTTCAAATATTTTTACCACTTTTTTTATTATATAAAAATTCAACAAAAACCACACTCTGCGGAAAAAAAATTTTTACATTTTTTTGCGAAAAAAATCTATACACGAAAAAAAATTTGTGTTATTATATTTAAGTAAAAAACACAAAGGAGTGCTTATTTATGAAAAAAATCTACGAAGGCAAAACAAAAGACGTATATTCATTGGACAACGGCAACGTAATGCTTAAGTTCAAGGATGACTGCACAGGCAAAGACGGCGTATTTGATCCCGGTGAAAACTCAGTTGGCCTCACAATTGAAGGTATCGGTAAAGCAAATCTCCAGTCTTCTATCCACTATTTTGAACTTTTAAAGCAGGCCGGCATCAAGACACATTATGTTTCTGCAAATCTTGAAGATGCTACAATGGAAGTTCTTCCCGCAACAGTGTTCGGTCACGGCTTAGAGGTTATCTGCCGCCTTGTTGCAACAGGCAGCTTCATCAGAAGATACGGCGAATATATTGCAGACGGCACTCCCCTTCCCGGTGGCTATGTTGAATGCACATTCAAGAACGACGAAAAGGGCGACCCCCTTGTTACAGGCGAAGGCCTTGCAGCACTTGGCGTTATGACACCTGAAATGTTTGAAAGCATGAAGGAACAGACACTCAAGATTACAAAGGTTGTTGCTGACGACTTGAAGACACTTGGTCTCGACCTTTGGGATATCAAGTTTGAATTTGGTTACAACAACGGTGAAGTTATTCTTATCGACGAAATCGCTTCCGGTAATATGCGTGTTTATAAGGATGGTAAGATTGTTGACCCTGTTGAACTCACAAAGATGATTAATAACAGATAAATATCAAAAGGACTTGCATTGCAAGTCCTTTTACTTTTAACAAGAACAAAGTGTCTCCGACGCTCTCTGGCGATAGTTGCAACTAAGACACACAGAGGAGAAAACACTTTGTAATGCCATATGCGTTTTCCGAGCCTCGTGAGGAAATTCTCGCATGGCAATAAAATCAAATTTATTTTTTTACCTTATAGGAAATACGCAATTTCCTATAAGGTAAAAAAAGGGTTCGCAATGCGAACCCTTTTTTGTTTTATCATTATGCCATAATACCTAAGAACTTCAATACGAAGTAAATAGCAAAGAGAGCTGTAGAAATCCACATGATAGGTTTAACGTCTTTGATTTTACCTGTGCAAATCTTAACGATAACCCAGGAAAGCATACCAAACATGATACCGTTGGAGATAGAGTATGTAAGAGGCATGAATGCAATTGCCACGAATGCACCGATAGAATCAGCCATATCGCTTTCGAAGTCAATATTCTTAACTGCACCAAACATAAGAAGACCAACGAATACCATTGCGGGTGTTGTTGCAAAGGTAGGAATTGCAAGGAAGATAGGTGCAAACACCAAGGAAAGAATAAACATGATAGCTGTTACAACAGATGAAAGACCTGTTCTACCGCCTGCAGAAACACCGGCAGAGGATTCAACGTAGCTTGTAACTGTACTTGTACCAAGACAAGCACCAACAACTGTACCTACGGCATCTGCCAAGAGAGCACCCTTAGCCTGAGGAAGCTCACCCTTTTCGTTAAGAAGGTCACCTTTTTCAGCAACGCCGATAAGTGTACCTACTGTATCGAAGATATCTGTGAAAAGGAATGTGAACACGATAACAACGAAGGAAGAAAGGTTTTTCAATACATAGCTAAAGTCAAATCTGAACATGTGGGGTGCTTCAAATGCACTGAATGAGAATGTAGGAATTACAGAATAAACTTCTGCTTCAACATCAACAACATACCAACCTGTAAGCTGTGCAATCATACCAAGCACCCATGTTATAAGAATACCCAAAAGAATGCTTCCGGGAACCTTATAATGATGAAGTACTGCAATAACAAGAAGACCTACAATCGAAAGCACAAACTGAGGAGAACTAAAGCTACCAATTGCAACTGTTGTTGCAGGATCCTGCACCACTACACCAGAGCCGAGAAGTGCAATAATCGTAATGAATAAACCAATACCTGCTGTAATACCAAACTTAAGGTTTGCAGGAATCTGGTTCACAAGAGCTTCTCTGAAATTGCAAAGAGAAAGCAGAATGAAGATAATACCTTCTAC
The DNA here is from genome assembly GCA_045580605.1 of Clostridia bacterium. Lineage (GTDB taxonomy): Bacteria > Bacillota > Clostridia > UMGS1883 > UMGS1883 > UMGS1883. The sequence continues at coordinate 2,321 of JAZNOC010000054.1, forward strand.
TAATACAGCAGTAAGAGCTACTTCATAGCTACAACCCATAGCACCACATACTGTGAAAACGAAGAAAGCATTAAGACCCATACCTGAAGCAAGTGCTACAGGATAGTTTGCAAAAAACGCCATACAAAGTGTTGCAATAGCAGCAGAAATTGCTGTTGCTGAGAAAACGGCCGCCTTGGATACACCATCAAGACCTTCGAAATATCCGGGGTTTACCGCAAGGATATACGCCATTGCAAGGAATGTTGTAAGACCGGCAATAATTTCAGTCTTAACACTTGTACCGCGTTCTTTGAGCTTAAAGAACTTATCCATTTTACCACCTCATAAATATATATTTTTTTGTACATAGTTTGTACATATATAGTTTAGTTTATTTTTACAATTTTGTCAAGATTATGTTTATAAATACTTAATACACCCCAACATTTTGTATTTTTTTGACTAATAACATTTTTATTGCAAGTTGCATATGTTTTTATAGGAGGTGATTTAATGAACAACTGCAGTTGCAGACCTAACTGCATAGGCATTGCAGTTCTGGCAAGTATTGTAATAGGCATTATAGCAGGCTTTTTAACAGCATCCGGCATATTGACAGTATCTACCCCCTTCCTTTGGGCGTTATTTGCACTGGCAACAATAAGCCTTGGAGTTATTCTTACGCTGAGCATTTTATCGCACGCAAGAGCACTCCGCTGTATTTGTAACGCTATAGCCTTGATTTTAACAGGAATTTTGGGAACAATTTTTGCAGCGGTAATCCTTCTGGTTATAGATATTGCTGCAGCAAGTATAATTGGTGCAATTATAACAGGCTTGTTATTTTTGTTTTTTGCGCTGCTGATAACATCTACAGCTTGTCTTACACGTTGCATTTCCGATTGCGACGGCGACTAAAAAAAGGGGGAGCCTTTGGCTCCCCTTTTTTATAGAACTTTACATAAGTATTCTATTTTTCAATCTAAATTACTGATATCTATCCACATAGCAGGACGAATCCAATACTCCCAGCTAACATATTTTCCATAAGTATCAACCTTGCCACTTTTGGAAATCAAAGTAGCAAAGTCCTGTCCCGGACCGGATGTACGTAACCACAAACAAGTCTCTTGATTTTTCGATATAGTATAACGTGTAGGCTTACATGCTTTTGTACTGTCTATAGTAAGGTATTTATCCACTTCTTGAATGCTCAACAGGAAAATTTTGTCTTCGGTTGTATTACCCTGGTATACATCGTATTCCGGGTTGGCATCCGCTGAAACGGTGACAGTTGGGATGATAGCTTTTTCTTCTTCAGAAAAAGCTGCATTCAGAAAATCATTGTTTAGCCACTCACGAAGTGCACAATCCTCCCAGGTGACAGCTACATACTCTGTATGATACTGTTTGCTGTCAAGAGCACACTTACTGATAACAAACAATTTATTATCTTGTATATCGAGAACAAGCCATTCAATAGCTTCATTTCCATTTGAAACATCCTTATCTTGCTCATATTCACCAAAGCAAATATAATCGCCTACCTTTGCCGACTTAATTGTTTCCGTTACGGTTTCGGAAGGCATTACCTCGGAGTTTTTATTGTCCGCACTATTACCGCAAGCAGATAAATTTAAAGCAATGCACACTGACAAAATTAAAAACATAATTCTTTTCATGTTTCTTTTCTCCTTTTAATATTACTACTTAAAATTATCAGATTCATTATATCATACAAAACAGAAACCGACAACTTATAAATAAAGTTGTCGGTATATATTTCATTTCAAATTTTTGTTTGCAGGGTTATCTATCAGTTCTCCATCATGAGTAAATCGTGAGCCGTGGCAGGCACAATCCCAGGAATGCTCACACCGGTTGTATTTTAGTGCACAGCCCATATGCGGACATCTTGGAGCCTTCGGGGTGAGAAGTCCTATTGTAGATTCGGCAATATTAATTGCCAGCTGCGGATGCCAGATGCTTCTTTGGGGCGAAAAAATTCTTTCATAGTCATTTTTCTCACCTAAGACCATATCACAAAGAAGCTTTGCTGCCACCATTGCAGAGGTCATGCCCCACTTGTTAAAGCCTGTTGCAACATAAAGTGATGGGGTATTTTTTGAATACTGCCCTATATATGGCACACTATCCACCGTTATACAATCCTGAGTTGCAAAATGACAAAGCTCTTTTGCATTTGGATAGTTATTCTTTACAAAGGACGAAATTTCGTCCCAGTTTCCGCCGTTTTTTCCTGTGCGGTGTCCTCCGCCGCCTATGAGGACAGTATCCTTATAGCTTCGGAAGGACATTCCTTTCATGTCACCGTCCACAAGCATTCCCACAGGATTGGGGATGTTTTCATAGGCTATAACATAGGAACGATGCTGGTACATTTTTAAGAAGTAGCTTCCGTGTCTGTTTAAAAAGGGAAAATGCGTTGCTACAATTATTTTTTTTGCTTTGATTTTTCCGTATGGTGTTATCGCTCCATGAGGAGTTATTTGTGTAACTTTGGTATTTTCATATATGATAAGCTCCTTTGCAATTGAGTACAGAAGCTTAAGCGGATGAAAATGTGCCTGATTTTCAATGCCCACTGCACCTGCAATTGAAAAAGGTAATGCCAGGTCTTTTGTAAATTTTGCAGTATATCCGATTTTTTCAAGAGCTTTGATTTCTTCTTCTATTTCTCGCCTGTTATCTTTAAGATATACATAGGAATCGCTTTGTGTGAAATCGCAGGGGATTTTTTTGCACAACTCACGATAACTGTCTACTGCATCGCTCTGTGCGTTAAAATACCCTTGTGCAAATTCTGTTCCATAGGTTTTTATAAGCTTGCTATAAATCAGTCCATGCTGACAAGTTATTTTTGCGGTGGTGTTTTTTGTGATACCTGAGCAGATTTCATTAGCTTCAACAAGAACACAATCCACCCCCGAAGATTTTAAAACATGTGCACATAAAATTCCTGCTATTCCACCGCCTATAACCAATACGTCTGTTTTTACATCTTTTGTAAGTGTATCAAAATGTGGGCGGTCAGTTTTATTTTCCCAAACAGATTTCATCATATCACCTCATTGTGCTTAGTATCTGTATATAGCTCGCACAAAATTCATCAAAATTAACTTTTTAAAAAGTTAAAAATTTTTCAAAAAAAAGTGTTGACAAAACCGGAAAGCGTGTTATAATAATCAAGTAAGCAAAATTGAACACGCAATATTGCCGGATTGTGTAAGGGTAGCACGACAGACTCTGACTCTGTTTGTCTGGGTTCGAATCCTAGTCCGGCAACCAGAAAAAAGCACTTCGTTTGAAGTGCTTTTTTTAACGATATAAATTCCTTCGGAATTTGCGATATGTAGAGCGAGTATAAACGAGCATATCGCCTATTTCTTCTCCACTATTCACCAAACACGACAAAAAAGGTATCGGCAAACCGATACCTTTTTATTATGCTGTTTTATAATCCACACCGTTGTTATTTACGGTTTCGGATGTAATTGTAACCTTTTTAACATCTTCTCTGGAGGGGATTTCGTACATAATATCGCTCATTGTCTCCTCCATGATTGCTCTGAGGCCTCTGGCACCTGTTTTTCTCTCAAGTGCTTTCTTTGCTACAGCATCAAGTGCATCATCAGTTACCTCAAGCTCAATACCATCCAGCTCAAAAAGCTTCTTATACTGCTTCACAAGGGCGTTCTTAGGCTGAGTAAGTATCATCTTGAGTGCGTCCTCGTCCAAGGTTTCCAAGCTTACCACAATAGGTAATCTGCCGATAAATTCGGGTATAATGCCGAACTTAAGTAAATCCTGGGGTTCAACATTCTTGAGAAGCTCGCTTATATCAGCCTTGCTTGTGGATTTTATCTCGTTACCAAAGCCCATAGCCTGCTTGCCAAGTCGTTTGGAAACAATCTTTTCCAGTCCGTCAAAGGCACCGCCACAGATAAAGAGGATGTTACTTGTATCTATACGGAAGCATTCCTGCTGAGGATGCTTTCTTCCGCCCTGAGGAGGCACAGATGCAACAGTACCTTCGAGAATTTTTAAAAGAGCCTGCTGAACACCTTCGCCGGAAACATCACGTGTAATGGATACATTTTCACCCTTCTTGGTGATTTTATCGATTTCGTCGATATATATAATTCCTCTCTCTGCCTTCTTAATGTCGCCATCTGCCGCAAGAATAAGCTTTAAGAGAATATTTTCAACGTCCTCGCCTACATAGCCTGCTTCTGTTAAACTTGTTGCGTCTGCAATTGCAAAGGGAACGTCCAGAAGGCGTGCCATTGTCTGTGCCAGAAGCGTTTTACCGCTGCCTGTAGGGCCAAGCATAAGAATATTACTTTTCTGGATTTCGACCTCGTTGTCGCTCTTTGTGCCTATACGCTTATAGTGATTATATACCGCAACAGCCAAAGCACGCTTTGCCTTATCCTGGCCTATAACGTATTCATCCAGAAAACTTTTTATCTCCATAGGACGAGGGATTTCATCGTTTTTGATTTCCGCAATTTCTTCGTTTTCGTCATATTCTTCAAAGCCGCCATCCATAATGTCAAGGCAAAGCTCAACACATTCGTCGCAAATATAAACTCCCGGGCCTTCGATAAGCCTTTTTACCTTTGATGCCCCTCTGCCGCAGAATGAACATTTTGGTTCGTTTGTTCCCGTACTCATATAGGAAAACCTCCAAATCAAATTCCAATCGTTTAAAGAAAGCCGAGCAAAGTCGCTCGGCTTCTTTGGTTATCTTTCTGTTATAATTTTATCAACAAGTCCGTATTCAAGAGCTTCTTCAGCACTCATGAAATTGTCTCTTTCTGTATCAAGTGCAACCTGTTCAACGCTCTTGCCGGTGTTCTTTGCCAGGATAGCATTGAGCTTTTCCTTAGTTTTAAGGAGCCACTTTGCATGGATTTCAACGTCTGTTGCCTGACCCTTTGCACCGCCAAGGGGCTGATGAATCATAATTTCACTATTGGGAAGACTAAGTCTCTTACCCTTTGCACCCGATGAGAGCAAAAATGCACCCATGGAAGCTGCAAGACCAATACAAATTGTAGATACATCGCACTTAATATAGTTCATCGTGTCGTAGATTGCCATACCGGCAGTTACACTGCCACCGGGGCTGTTGATGTAAAAGTAAATATCCTTATCGGGATCTTCACTTTCGAGGAAAAGAAGCTGTGCCACAATCACGCTTGCAGTAGCGTCGTTTACCTCATCACTTAACACAATTATTCTGTCCTTTAACAAACGAGAATAAATGTCGTATGAACGTTCACCGTTACCTGTCTGTTCAACTACATATGGTACTAATGGCATTTTCAGCACATTCCTTTCATTAAAATTTTAAATTAAGTATAATTAGCAAGCTGCAGAATCAACAAGGAACTTAACAGTCTTTCTGAATTCGATATCCTGCTTGATTGCATCGGCGTTAGCCATAACAATCTCACGAACCTTATCTTCTTCCATGCCGTAGCCTTCAGCAAGTTTCTTAACTTCTTCGTCAAGGTCAGCGTCTGTTGCCTGAATGCTTTCAGCCTTTGCAACATTTTCGATGAGAAGTGCAACCTTAGCACCCTTTTCAGCCTGAGGACGCATCTGTTCACGGAGAACATCTTCGCTCATGCCTGTAAACTGCATATACTGTTCAAAGGAAAGACCCTGAGATTCGATACGGTACTTCATGTCGTTGATATAGGAATCAATCTGGTTTTCAACCATAACTGCAGGCATTTCAACTTCCATAAGTTCTGCTGCCTTTTCGAGAACTGTGTTCTCAAAATCCTGTTCAGCTTCCTTTTCGTGCTTCTCATTAAGCTTTGCCAGAATGTCAGCCTTGTATTCATCAAGAGTATCGAATTCGGATACATCCTTTGCAAATTCGTCGTCAAGTGCAGGAAGCTCCTTCTTGATAATGGAGTGCATTACGCACTTAAATACTGCTTCTTTACCTGCAAGGTTCTCTGCATGGTACTCTGTGGGGAATGTAACGTTAACAAGAACTTCCTCATTAAGAGCCTTGCCTACAAGCTGTTCTTCAAAACCGGGGATAAAGCTGCCGCTACCAAGCTCAAGGTTGTAGCCTTCAGCCTTACCGCCTTCGAAGGGAACGCCGTCAACGCTACCGTCAAAGTCAAGAACAACTGTATCGCCGTTTTCGGGTGTGCCTTCTTCAACTGTTGTTACTCTTGCGCAGTTTTCCTGTGCTCTCTTAAGTTCTGCTTCAACTTCTTCGTCTGTAACAGGTGCTACAGCCTTTTCAACCTTGAGACCCTTATAGTCGCCAAGCTTTACTTCGGGCTTAACTGTTACGAGAACAGAAAGAACGCAGCCCTTGCCTTCGCCAACAGTTACAATATCAACCTCGGGCTGACTTACTGTATCGAGCTTTAATTCCTTCAATGCTTCATCATATGCCTGAGGGAATGCAAAGTTTATTGCATCTTCGTAAAAAATTGCTTCACCGTACATTTTTTCGATGAACTTTCTGGGAGCCTTACCCTTTCTGAAACCGGGGATGTTAATGCTCTTAACATTCTTCTTGTAGCTACGTTCGATAGCAGCTTCAAAAGCATCCTCTGCAATCTCTATTTCAAGATAAACCTGGCTGTTTTCTCTTGCTTCATTCTTTAATACCTTCATTGGTAATTCCTCCTAACAAAATAATGCTATCCAAATACTTATATCACACTATTACACTTTTTTCAAGTACTATTTTTTTAATTTTCATTAAAGAAGCTCTTTTCTGAGTTCTTCGCCACTTTTTGCACTGAGAAGGCTCGGTGCAACATCGAACACGGTTTTCGCACCCTTCTCGCCCATAACCCAAAGACGGAATGCTGCTCTTGCATATGCCACAATAACACTTGATGTAAATTCGGGGTTACTGTCGAGCTTTAAGCTGTATTCGATAATATGGTTGTTTTCCAAGCTTTCGCCTGTTTTTCCGCTTCTTATAACAAAGCCTCCGTGAGGAATACCGCTGTGGTCTCTCACAAGCTCCTCCTCACTGATAAAATGTACAATTGTGTCATAATCGGCAAAATAGTTGGGCATTGTTTTAATTTCGTTTTCAATTCTTACTAAGTCTGCACCTTCCTGGGCAACAACGAAGCATTCACGGATATGCTTTTCACGTGTTGAAAGGTTGGGGTTTTCGCCCTTTCTCACTCTTTCGAGTGCTTCATCAACAGGTATAGTATATTGCTTTGCATTTTTCACGCCTTCGATACGACGGATTGCATCGCTGTGTCCCTGGCTTACACCCTTACCCCAGAAGGTATAGTCCTTTCCTTCGGGCAGAACTGCACCGGAGATCATTCGTATAAGCGAAAACATTCCGGGGTCCCAGCCAACAGAAATAATGCCGACCCTGCCGCTTTCCTTTGCGGCTGCATCAACATTTGCAAAATGCTCGGGAATACGTGCATGTGTATCAAAGCTGTCAACAACGTTAAAGAGTTTAACGCTTTGGGGTGTCTGATGAGGCAAATCTGTTGCACTGCCTCCACAAAGGATTAAAACGTCAATCTTATCCTCCCACATTTCCATATCATCAACGTGACAAACGCTTACCCCTTCTGTAAGGATAGAAACGGTTTCGGGATTTCGTCTTGTAAACACAGCCACAAGCTCCATGTCGGGATTTTGTTTTAACGCACATTCAACCCCTCTGCCAAGATTTCCGTAGCCTAAAATGCCTATTCTGATACTCATACGTCATTACTCCTTGCCTTAAGTAGAATACTTTCCTTTTAATTATACTCTTTAACTTTTGAAATTCAAGTTTTTTTTGATACTTTTTTCACCTTCTGCTCTCTAATGCATCAAAAGCGGCATTTATAGCATCGTCACGTGTTGCATACTGCTTTTGTGAAAACTTGCCGTCTATTGAAAAGCTCCACTTACCGTTGTTCTTATTCTGATACAAAACAATAATCCTGTCATTTACCTTTTTGTAGCTGTTTCCGCCCTTTGAGGTTTTCCAAGAGTTGTTTTTAAAAGTTTTTCGTCGGGATGCTGAGCTTTTAAAATCGCTTTCCCTTCTCTTTGCTTTTTCAATGTCACCTTCAAGCTTACCGGCGCAAACGCAGCCCACGTCAAGAGGTCGGTAATTGTCATGCACCATATGGTGCACATAGCGGATTATTTGTCTGTTACAAAGCTCACAGGTGCCTACAGGTGCACCAAGGTCACTGACGCCAACGCACCTCCAGCCTTTTTGAGGCACGCCTTCAGGCAGCTCGGGGGTTTTTGGCTCTTGGATATTTGGAATCTGTGGTTTTTCAAGGGGTGCTCTTTGTTCAGGTGTATTGTTATTTGCAGGCTCACTTTTCACAACAATACGCTCTTTTTCTACCTTCTTTTCAGATTCTGCAGGACGAGCATACCTTTCGTTATCAATTTTTTTCTTGTTCGCAAAGTACTCCATTGATATGTTTCTTTCGCTTGCAAGCTTATCAAATTTAATTTTATAACAGCCTCTTGCACGGTCTGTTTCCACAATTCTTCCTTTACCAAACATGGGGTGCTCAACCACACTGCCTTTTTCCAAAGCATTTGTGGGCTTTTTTCTGTCACTAAGTAAAACACCCTTTTTTCTCACATCATCCATGAGCTCTTTGGGGATTGTGCCGTGCCTGATGTAATTGTCCTCACCTATTTCAAACAAAAACCTTGACGGCAATTTTTTTGCCCCTGCCTGAGAGTAGCCTTCGGAATCTGTAAGGAAAAGCTGTTTTTCAGCTCTGGTAAGTGCAACATAGCAAAGTCGTCTCTCCTCCTCGAGACCAAGCTCTTTTCTGTCCTCAATAGTCTTTGATGAGGGAAAAATACCTTCGGTAAAGCCTGTTACAAAAACCACCGGAAATTCCAAACCCTTTGCCGAATGTATAGTCATCAGCTTTACGAGATCACTGTTTTCGTCGTTTTCCGTATCAAGCTGTAATGTTATCTGGTTCAAAAATTCCTGCAGGGATATTTTTTCGCCAAAATTGCGTTCATACTCATAGCAAATGCGTTTAAATTCGGACAGGTTGTCAAGGCGTTCCATGTCGCCAAGCTCACGGATATAGGCTTCGTATCCACTCTTTTCGCAAATCTGCTCAACAACCTCGGGGATTTTCATATTATGCACTTCTTTTCGCAAATTCTGGATGAAGCTGCACAGCTCTTTCGCTCCGCTGTTTTTTAAAACGTTATCGTCAAGATTTTCGCACAAGGTTTCAAAAAGTGTTTTTTCTTGTTTGAGTTCATTAAGCCTTTGCATTTTTACCCTTCCAAAGCGTCTTTTAGGGGTGTTTATGATTCGTTTTAAGGAAACGTCGTCATCAAACACCAACAGCCTCAGATATGCTAATATGTCCTGTATTTCCATTCGCAAAAAGAATTTTACTCCGCCGAATATCTCGTAAGGGATTCCGTTCTCATTAAATTTGTTTTCAATTACTCGTGATAAAAATCCCGAGCGGTACAAAACTGCAAAATCAGAATATCTGTAGCCTTTATTTTTAAGACGATTTATGTGCTCCACTATTTTTTCCATTTCGTCGTTTTCTGTTTTGGCGTGTATATGTATAACCGCCTCTCCGCCATCGTTTTTTGTGTAAAGGTCTTTCTTAAGGCGGTATATATTATTTTCAATAAGTGTATTTGCACAGTTCAGGATTTCGGGCGTAGAACGATAATTTCTGTTCAAAAATACGGTTTTCACGTTATCGTATTGCTTGTCAAAATCAACCAAAAGCTTTACATCACTGCCTCGCCATTCGTAAATATTCTGGTCGGGGTCGCCTACTATCATGAGATTTTTATGAAAAAGCGACAAAACGTTCACAAGCTCCATTTCCTTTTTTGAGCTGTCCTGAAATTCGTCAACCTGAATATAGTTAAGCCTTTCCTGCCATTTTAATGCGACAGAATCTTCTTTTTTAAAAAGGTACAGAGCAAAATTTATCAGATCGTGGAAGTCAAGGGCAAAATTTTGCTTTTGTCTTTGTAAAAACTCCTCAACAATCTGCTCATCGGTCGTATTTACAACATTACTTATCTGACACTTTTCTCTGCTGCACATTTTCTCAACATAGTCATAATTCCGTTTAACAAAGGCTATCTCTTTAAGCTTTCTTTCAAAGCTTGCATAGTCAAGCTTAAGCTCAAATTTTTGATAAATATCTTCCAGGATAGCTTTTTGCTGCTGAGTGTCAATTATCTGAAAGTTTTCCGGAAAGAATATTTTTCCTGCATCCTCCCTGAGCACCCTTGCACAAAATCCGTGATAGGTACAAATAAGGCTCGTGTCATAACCTTCCCCCACCAGGGCACGTATTCGCCTTCGCATTTCTCCTGCAGCTTTATTTGTGAAGGTTACGCACAGAATATTTGCGCTGTCGATACCATAGTTTTTCACAAGGTTTGCATACCGTGAAACCAAAAGCTTGGTTTTTCCGCTGCCTGCACCTGCAATCACTCTTAGGTAGCCTTCTGTAAAGCTTGCAGCCTCTCGCTGTGATTGGTTAAGCTGTGCTAATATATCCATAAAATCACCTCATGTGCATTTTATACTGCAGGCTGTACGAAAAAACTCCCACATTGACAAAATTTCCAAAAGTATTATAATAGTCGTAGCACACTTCAAGGAGGAAGTCATGAATAACAACATTGTATTAATAGGCATGCCCGGCAGCGGAAAGAGTACTGTAGGGGTTTTGCTTGCAAAAATAATTGGTTACGACTTTATTGATTCAGACCTTTTGATTCAGGCCCGTGAAAAAAAGAAGCTTTATGAAATCATTAACGAAAAAGGACTTGACGCCTTCAATCAGATTGAAAACGAGGTTAATGCTTCAATCCATGTGACAAATACCGTTATCGCCACAGGTGGTAGTGTTGTCTATGGAAAGGAAGCAATGGAGCACCTGAAAAAAATAGGTACGGTTGTTTTTCTTGACGTTTCACTTTACGAACTGAAAAAGCGTATTCGCAACATGGCAACACGTGGGATTTCAATGAGACCGGGACAAACCCTTGATGACTTGTACAACGAGCGTAAGGAGCTATACAATAAATATTGCGACATCAAAATTAACTGTTCAGGCAAATCCCTTACAAAAAATGCAGAAAGCATAGCAAAAGCTTTAGGGCACTAAAAAAGACGCTTATGCGTCTTTTTTAGTCTTCTAATCCTTGTATATATTTGTGCATTGCCTCTGCTACAATTTTACTGTGGGCAACTGCTTCCACCACGGTTCTTGCACCGTGAACCACATCACCCGAAGCGAAGATACCCTCTCTGCCTGTGTGCCCGAACTCGTCTACGACCATCAATCCGTTTTTATTAGCTTCAAGTCCTTCGGTTTTTGCAGCAATAGAATTTCTGGGTTTCTGGCTGATTGCAATGATAACAGAATCGGCATCATACAGCTTATCGCTTCCTTCAACCTCTTTTATGGTGCCGTCATCATATTCAACCAATTTTCTGAATATTACGCCCTCATCAACAATTTCAACAGGCTTCAGGCTATAGCGGAATTTAACGCCCTCAAGCTGAGCATATCTGAACTCGTAGTCGCTTGCAGCAACCTTCTTTTCGATTGAAAAGCAGGTCACATCCCTGCTGCCGTTTCGTATAACAGTTCGTGCAACATCCATTGCTGCATTACCACAGCCTATTATAACAACCTTTTCACCAAGCTTATACACATTGGGATTGTTGAGATAGTTAATCGCAAAATGCACATTACCCAGGGTTTCACCCTTTATATGCAGAGCCCTTGGCTTCCACGCTCCTGTGCCCAGGAAAATAGCCTTGTATCCGTCACGGAACAAATCGTCAACGCCTATAGCATCACCTATTCGGATGTTAGGGCGTATTTTTATTTTGTTAAGTTCAAGGTGCCTGTACTGCAAATCGTCAATAACCTTTTTAGGCAACCTGAACTCAGGAATACCGTAACGCAGCACGCCTCCGATTTTATCTCTGCCCTCGAAGATTGTTACGTTGTAGCCGTAACGTGCAAGAATAATGGCAATTGTCAAGCCTGCAGGCCCCGACCCTACAATGGCAACCTTTTTTCCGTTACATTCGCTTGGTTCTGCTGTAATTTTAGGTGCATATGCACCGGAAATATAGCTTTCAATAGCTGAAAAATGTACAGGCGTTCCCTTTTTTCCGAGCACACAATGACCCTCGCACTGTTTTTCGTGATTGCATACCAAAGAGCAAATAGTGGTCAAGGGGTTGTTTTCGAACAAAATTTTTCCCGCTTCATCAAGCCGATTTTCCTTTAACAGTTTAATTACGGTAGGTATGGGTGTGCTTATGGGGCACCCCTTTAAGCATTGCGGATTTTTACATTCAAGGCATCTTTCTGCCTCGTCAAGCACATGATATGCCATTCATTTCCCCTCCAAGCTTTATACAAAATCTGCTCTATGCATCAGAATTTCTTCAATTTCGGGATATTTTTTTGCAACAAGTGCCATAGCTGTTTTTTCTGTAGATGCGTCATTGCGTGACACCTCTTTAATTTTTCCAAAGCAATAGATATACATAAAAATCACAAACGCATAAAAGGCTATGGTTGCCAGATAGCTTTCCGCACTGCAGCAATAGTTATATGTACCGTGAAAAATAATAGGAACAACAATGCTCAGTATTTTAGAGCTTTCACAATTAAATGTATCCTTTTGCCTTTTTATAATATATCCCGCCCTGAGAGCTTCGTTTTCGATTTTTTTAGCAGTTTCCAAGATTTTCCACCTGCTGTAGTAGTAACCCATCATAACAGCAAAGAACATATGCCCCGGTACGCTTAAGATGCCTCTCATTATTGCATTTACCCAACCGTACTCAACAACATACAAAACGTTTTCCAGTGCGGCAAACCCTAATGATACAAAAATTGCGTATATCATTCCGTCAAACATACAGTTAAACTCTTTGTTGTCCTTGGTTATCCTGACAAGGAACCACCATTTAAAGCCTTCCTCCACAAGTGCAACACCGATAAAATATGTAACAAATTGATAAAGCATATAAACGCCATTGGAATATATCCCGCCGAAAAAACCATCAATAATGCCTTCGAGTGCTCCTTCAACTACCGCTGCAGGAAAACACGAAAATGCTCCTGCTAACAAAAGCTTTAACAAAAGATGCATCGGCTCTTTTTCAACCTTGTCTTTTTTATAAATATAATTACAAAGAAACACCGCCGGTAAAAGAGCTGCAACAACCAAAAGTATTGTGTTAATATCCATAACAGCCTCCGTTATACAACATACTACGTCATATTATAACACTTATCTTATAAAAACACAATTATTTAATTGGCAAACCTTTGCAAGTTATTTAATCAGCTCATCTGTCAAGCGTAAAATTTCGGGTGCAATCTTTTCCTGTTCCTTTTTTACAACAATATTGTAAATAGGGTATGCCAGGCAAATTAAAGCGATGCCTGCAATACCGGCAACAATACCGATAAGCATAGCCATGTTTTCATAATTTCCAAGTATTTTTGAAAAATCCGACATCGTCAGGCTCATGCCTGCACCTAAAATCAATGTGCCGATAATACCTGTTGCCAAAGCGACACTTGTTGCTTTTTTTGTAACACTTGCATCCAGCTTTCTGAGTAGTGTCATTTTGTCTTCCGGCTCTGTTGTATTGGCATATTTCTTTCGTATTGCTTTTATTTCTTCCTGCTGTTTTGCAGAATAAGTATAGTTAAAGCTTTCATTTGTTTCCATTGATTTTCTCCTTATCTGTATTTAGAAGCTTTATTTTTTTATTGCTTTTTACAATCATATATATTGCCATGGCTATAACAAACGCAGAAATGGCGCCCCCCGATATTCCAAGGAAAATTCTGCGTTGTGTCAAGGTCATTGTTTCATCACCAAAGGTAGTTAACATCGTAGTTTCGAGGGTGAGCATAGATACACATGCAGAAGCAAGGCTGATTGCTTTTGAAGCCGAATATACAGGACTGTTAAATTTACGGTACTTTACCACATTTATTATCGCCACCGTAAGTGATGTAAATGTGTATGCAGCCATTGTTATGGTAGTAATTTCGTGGTGTATAAAAGTTCTGTTCCAATATATCATAAAGAAAATTATAAGTCCGAGAGTCAGATTCATAAAGAGAAATATTACTCCACAGGCACGATACTTTTTAAGTTCTTCCTTCATTTTTTCTCCGGGGGTATATCTGCTTGTGTGCCACAGCAAAAAGAATCTCATGACAGCAAGGAAAATATAGTATGCTGCAATGGAGTAAAACCAGAAAGTATGATGCCAGAAGCCAAGTCCCAGATGAAAAACGCCATATGCAGTGTTCCAAATAAGTGCACCATACAGTGAAATATTTACACGCAGTCTGGTATCATCCTGCCATCGTCTTGCATACTTATTTTCATTCTTGAACTCCTTGAAAAATCGGATTAGATACGGAATTTTAAAGCACCATACTGCTAAAGTATAAAAAGCAAGCACATATGATACAATTGCGACAGGCGACTCTGTTCCCATAAACACCATTGAATACACAAGAAGCACAGTGGAAATAGGAATAAGTATTATCATAATTGCCATGTGAGGGAACAGCACGGCTTTCCCAAGTTTTTTAAAGTCCATACTAACCCCTCCGTATTCTCACGGTGAAAGTGGTGCCTTTTCCTACTATGCTTTCAACGCTTATTTCGGCATGCATAATATCAACAACACGCTTCACAAGAGCAAGACCGAGACCGTTGCCTCGTGTTGAATGAGAAGCATCACCCTGATAGAATTTTTCAAAGATATGTTCACCGACTTCTTTGCTCATTCCGCAACCGGTATCGCCAACCTTTACAACAGCATGATGCTCGGTTGCAGTAAGACCAACCTTTACCATGCCGCCATTTTCGGTAAACTTGAACGCATTTGAAAACAAATTATTCCAAACAAGGCTCATAAGCTCCGCATCGGCTTTAACGGTTATATTATCTGCAATATCCGTTTGGATTTCAATGCCCTTCTTTTCCCATATGTTTTCGTATTGAAGAAGACAGTCGCAAAGCTGTTCACCAAGATCAAATTCTTCATTTTTAGGATATATCTGTTGGTTTTCCAGACGGCTGAGTTTTAATATATTTGTCACCATATCGGCAAGTCTGCGAGAGGCATCTGTTATGCCTTTTGCATATTCGATCCGTTTTTCCTCGGTAATCCCCGGAGCTTGCAAAAGTGTGCCATAGTTCTGCATAATACTGAGGGGTGTTTTCATTTCGTGGGAAACATTTGCGACAAAATCAGCCCGTAAGGTTTCAACGCTTGAAAGCTCCTTTGCCATGGTATTAAAGCAATCAATAACACGGTTGAAGCTTTCGTCCGTACCAAATTTGCTTTGCGGTTTTACACGGACAGAAAAATCACCTTGTATAATTCTTTCTGCTGCATCGGTAATTCTTTTTACCGGGCTTTCTACCGTAACCTTTCTTCGAATGGTATCAGAAACAGTAAATATGAGGCTCAAGAGTGCTACGTTTGCAAAAGTAATTTTTGCTGCAGTAGCAATATCTGCTTCTGTGAGAGTAATACGAAGTGTGCTTTGCAGAATAGACACAAACAGCATCGTACAACAGGTTATTACAAATGCGACAAGTAAAAAGAATACAAAAAAGTGATTGAACCATTTCAGAATCTTTTTGACATTACCCTCTTTTTTCACTTTATCACCGCCTTGTAGCCAAGTCCGTGAACGGTCTTTATTTCAAAATCCTCACATTCAGAAAGCTTTGAACGAAGCTTTGTCATATATACATCAACTGCCCTGGGTGCTGTTTCGGTATCTGCATCCCAGAACTCGTCCATGAGCTGTGTTCTTGTAAAGGTCTTTTTAGGATATGAAAGCAATTTATACAGAATACTGAACTCACGATTAGTAAGTGAGATTTCCTCATCGTCAAGGTATGCGGTATGCTCATCCGCATCCATAACAAAGGAACCTATTTCAAGCTTTCTTGACTGTGCTATTTTTGCTCGTCTTAAAAGTGCTCCGATACGCAAAAACAATTCGTCCAGGTCAATAGGCTTTACCATGTAATCATCAACACCGATTTTAAAGCCTCTTTGCTTTGATGTAATATCATCACGAGCTGTCATGAATAAAATCGGAATATCCTCATTAAGCTCCCTCACCATTTTTGCAAATTCAAATCCGTCAATACCGGGCATCATAATGTCGGACACAATAATGTCAAATATATTTTCATAAAGAGCATCGTAGGCTTCGTTTGCACTAAGACAGCCCACAGCCTCGTAGCCGCTGTGGTTCAGAAATGAGCAAACGGTTTTATTCAAATCTCTGTCATCTTCTACAACTAATATCTTAAACATGCTATAACCTCCAGCTATTACTGCAATCTATTATACAGCATATCACCAAAATGTTAAAGTTTTGTTTGAGTTTTGATGCTTTAAAAAATATTTTGAGAAAACTTCTCCAAAAGCAATAAATGCGAGACACGCTTTACGTTCTCGCATTTGTCGCTTATTTTTTCAGAAGGTCGATGCGTCGCTCTGCTTCTGCTTTTCTCTTGTTTGCTTCTGCTATCTGTTCGTCACGACCTTTTTTCATCATAGCTTTAAGCTTTTCAGGGTCGCGCATAGCTTTTGCTTCTTCCCATTGTGCTTTAGATTCCGCTTTAGCTGCTGCGAGATTAGCCTTATCTACCTCGTGCTGTGCCTTTGCACTCTCTTTCATATCTGAGAATGCTTTTTTAAAAAATTCTATCATTATTTTCACCTTAGCCCTTCATAATTTCATCGCTGAGCGTGATGATTCTATCTGCGTATTTTTTACGACGGGAATTTAGAATATTTTTATAAATCGGATAGTTGACAATTGCCATAAGCATACCGATAATACCGACAACTATGCCGGGAACCATTGGACTTTCCACACCGATTGTATTACCTATGTCTGTCATAACTAAGGTCATTCCGCTGCCCATAATTATAGCTGCAATGCTGCCGAAAATGTAGGCAAATGTATTTGCGGGTCTTTTAACTTTTTGGTCCAAAGCCTTTAAGGCATCGAGCTGTGTGTTTTCCTTTTCTGTGTACTGTGTGCGAATTTTCTGAACAAGAAATTCCTGATCGTTTTTATTCATAACATATAACCTCTTTTCCTATTTTTTACAGTGTGCATCACCAAAGCTTACTTTACATTCTTTGACAATCTTTCTTTAGCTTCTTCTACTGTTTCCCCTTCTTTGGCAAAAAGCTTTTCAACACATTTGTCGGTTACTTTTTCAAAGCCTTCAACAACGCCTGTTTCGATTTTTTTATAACCACCTACAACACCGTCTTCAATTTTCTTATAGCCTTCCTTTACCTTTTCAGCAATCTTTTCGTTTGTTTCTGCAAATTTACTCATTTTAACAATCTCCTTTTTCTTCATTTTACACGCCCACTATACCTTGGGTTTATTTGAGTTTTTTTTACGAAATGTTTAAGTTTTGTTAAATTTAATTTTTTTGAATAAATTTATTTGGTCTATCCTTATTTTTCAATGAAAAAAGCCATTTCACCATAGAAAGTGAAATGGCTTTTTGTGGTTACACAGGGTTCATTCCTTCGCTCCAGACGTATATATTATGATACATATATTCGCCGTCAGCATAGCACCATTTGCAATATTCTTCGTTAAAGAAACCATCTGTCTCTTTGCTTATATTAGAGTCTTCAAGTGGCATGCCACAGCATTGGCAAATAAGCTGTCTTGGCGAGCCAAGAAGCGTGTTGATTGAAACATCAAACAACTTTGATAACAATTTTAAGGTTTCGATATTCGGCGTAGTTTCCCCGTTTTCCCAACGTGATACCGCCTGACGGGTAACATATACCTTTTCTGCAAGTTCATCCTGGGACATACCATTTTTTGTTCTTAGTTCAAGAATAATGTTTTTTGTATCCATAAAATAGTCACCTCGCCGTTATTATAAAGCGAAACCATCAAATTTACAAGCAACTATCTGTTGCTATCAACTCGATAAACGGAAATTCAATGTATAGAAGCATTTATCTCTCTTTCATCGGTTTAAACATCCTTTCAAGCTCCGGACCGGTATATTCACGGTTTAATCTATCTGCATCAATTTCGTTTTCAACCGGATACCAATCCTCGTAAATCTTATCAGAATTTTCAGAAAACTTATTCAGTCTGTAACACTGCACAAGAAAATACGCACCGCAGTTTTGACATCTCACAAGCTTACGGTATCCATCCTTACCGTCATCCCATCGGTACAAAAACCACTTTATGCTTCCGTCAAGGTTTTTAGGCTTCGGTTCGTATTTCTTTATCAGTTCAAAATCTTCATTTATGCAACACTTCATTTCTTTTTCCTCGGCATTGGCAATTCCTCATACATAGCTTTGAAAAGCTCTGTCAGAAAAGCTCTGTCATCCACATTTTCAACTAAAATCATGTCCTTTGCACCCTCGTAAGGCTGCTCCATTTTTGCATTGGGTAACATTTTAATGGCTGAGGCTACCGGCTTTACCAGAAGCCTGTCGTCACAAAGATATATTTTTAATAAAGCCTTCTATAATATCTAAAACCTTACTTGACCAGAACTTTCTTCCGCCGTGATGAGCACCTTCAACCGCATAAAAAGTGGCAAGCTTGTCACATTCAATCAATTTATCATAAAGCATACAGCTCTGACCAAAGGGCACAAGCTCGTCATTTGTACCATGAAAAATCAGTACAGGCGGGATTTCTCTCTCCTTCTCAATGTAATTCATAACTATCGTTTTCTCGGAAATATTTCTGTTTTCAAGAACATTCAACCTTCCTATCAGACATCCTTCGGGGCTGTCAGGCTCAATATGATTTTGTGTTGATGGTTCATCATTCATCTTTGTAATGTCTGTTGGCCCATACAAATCAATAATACCCTTAACCTTTGATAAAGCTTCACTGTATATATCTTCTTCATATTCACTTATTCCTGCAGTCAAGCCTGCCATAAGTGCAGTATGTCCACCCGAGGACTCCCCCATAAGATAAACATTGTCCGGATTCAATCCATATTTATGGGCATTCAGCCTCATAAATCGAACAGCCGCCTTTGTATCAAGCATCTGTGCAGGGAAAGGCGAAGCCTCTGAGCCTCGGTATTGAACTGCCGCTACTGCAAAGCCTCTGTTTACTAACAATCCAAGGGATGGTATTGCACTCTTTACATTCTGCCAGAAAAATGCAGACCCTTTCACGTACATAATCAAAGGTGTTTTATCGGTAATATCATCGGGGAGCATAAGCTCAATATAAAGGCGTATATCCTCTCTTTGTATATATTCAATATCGGGAATATAATTCATTTCTCCGTTGTCACATTCAATATTAAGGCTAATCATTCCTTTTGATTTAACCTCACTTTTCGGAAAACTTTCTCTTGACACATTCAAAATATCCGGCACATAAATCCCTCCAAAGTTAAATTGACAAATCAATTATATCATCATGACCATTATACAACTTTGCTTTAATTTGTTCAACCATTTTAACGCTGTAGCAATCACCTATCCCCCTTTGAAACGATAGCCTCATTTTGAAACGATAGCTTTTTACGGCATAAAAAAATGATACGGCAATGGTACAAAATTGTATCAATTACCGTATCAGATTTGTATTTGCAATCAACGAATAATACAATGAACCCTCTGACGAGAGAGGGTTCATTTTTATAAATCCATTGATAATGGCTGAAGTGTGTCTTCGTCCCAGCAGTAGGCTTTACCATCGTACAACCGGAAGCCTTATCGAATTCTACACCAACAGCTTCATCCTTTACAAGTTTCACATTTTTAGTCTATGTTGTAATAAGTGAACCTGCAATACATATTATATCCCAAAGCTCATTATTTCCCGAAAAGACTGCCTGCACCGCTTGTGCTCCATCGTTTGATTTACCATTAAATGAAAGATAAAGCCCTCTTCCACGATTACGAAGCTTATAATATATCTTCTCACCTTTTTTTACAGGCTCAAGCTTCCATTCCTGGTTATATGAGCCATCAGCGTCCCACTGAACGCACTCAGCCCCTGCATGTGTTGCTCCTGCATAAATGCCGAGCACCTTTAAGCTATTGTAATTAACAAGCTTATAGTAGCCATTTTTCGTAGGCTCAAGAGTCCAGGTCTGGTCTGCAGTTCCCTGGTTTGCCCAGCCAATAGCCTTTGCTCCGTTGTCAAAGGATGCACCATCCACAGACAATGTTTTTTCGCCAACATAGGCACTAAGCTTTATCGAAGCTTGCTCCTTTTCGGCAGAGCTTTCCGTAAGGCTCATATCGGGAGAAGAATTAAAATCAGTGTTGTCGCTCATAATGCGGAATGTAGAAATGGAATGGGCAGGAACAACAGGCTTTGCCTTTTTTCCGTCAACATTAATTGCAACCTCAACATCTGAATTGCTGCTGTTTTTCACAATAAGCACAACTTCACCATCAGGGTTCTGGAAAGCAATTTTATCGCCATAGTTACCGTCTGTTTTAATACGTCTTGCACCAGGCTTAATATAGTGCGAAAAATGCTTTGTCAGATAATATTGAGGAGTATACACAACCTCGTTTGTTTCAGAATGAACTGTAACAGGTGCATTCTGCCTCCAGGGGTTTGGCGATGTATTCTCGCCCTTTTCATCAAGTATCATATTCCAAAGCATATAGCTTGAAACCCCTGCTTCAAAAAACTCTTTAAACGTGTCAAACTGTTCTTCTGCATATTGCCAGGAGTTATCGCCACCTCCACATTTTGTTTCCGACTGCATTAAGTCAAGATTGGGAAATTGGCGGTGAACACGTGTGGAAAGAGGTGCTGACCACCACTGAAAACCAACTCCCTTTATCATTTGAATAGTTTTCGGGTCGTTTAATGTGGGGTCGGTACGGTTAGCCTGGGAGTCGGTAAAGGTACCAAGATAAATGTCTGTATTATCACTAAGTCCAGCCTCTTTGAATGCAGGATAAAGATAATCACGGATAAATACGTTAAGCTGGTCACCTGTCCATATGCAGGAAGAATACGCCGTATTCATTGTAGGCTCGTTCTGAGGCATAACCATATACACGTTGTGGCCCTCATTTCGGTATGCTTTTACATATTCAACAAAGTATTGTGCATAGGTTTTAAGTATATCTTCCTCCCATATAATGGTATTGTCGCCATGCTGACCATAGATGGTTTTGTTGTTTTTCATCCAGCTCGGAGGCGACCAGGGCGAACCCCATATAGGAAGATTGGGGCGAACCTTTTCTGCAGCTTCAATATAAGGGAGCATATATTTCCTGTCAGATTCTATCGAAAAATAATCAAGCTCATAGTCTGTTTCAACCCCCTCGGGAAGCTCGTCATAGCTTTGTGAACGGTTAATCGAAAAGTCGGAATTTCCAAGTGCCATTCTACCCACAGAAAGATTTAACCCATCCCGGGAGAAAAGGTCATATATTATTTTTTCTCTTTGCTCATCGGTTAAATCTTTCATAGCCTCCCAGCCACGTTCATTAAAACAACCACCAAAAGGCGTTTTTGTAAAGGTCTGAAAACGTGTGGAAGAATCCACATTTATATACAAGCTTGTATCATTATCCCATTTTGTCACATTAAGATTTTCTTTCTGACACCATTTTTCTGAATTTGTTGTGCATTGCCAATACATAACATCATCCTCCACTTCTGCATAAGCTGTTGGTATTGCCGTAATAGTTGAAAGAAACACAACGGCAATTGAAATTATTTTCTTCATTTTCATTGCTCCTTTCATAACAATAATACTCATATTTTAGTTGATTTAAAAGTAAATTCGTGCTAAAATGTAGACAAATATTGCTATTGGAGCGAATGTTTATGTTACCTTTTTTTGAAAAGAAAAATACCGAGCTTTTTGTGTATTATTATTCAGAATTTGGCTTTCCGCCTCATTTTCATCCTTTTGTGGAAATAGTTGTTGCCCAAAGCGGCACCATGGGCATTGTGGTTGACGGAGAGAGTCATTTATTGCACGAAGGCGAGATTGGAATAATATTTCCTAATCATGTACATCACTATGATTATATACCTGACACAAACTCAAAAGGCTATTTAATGCTTATAGGCATGGTTTTGATAGGTGAATATCGTCACGACATGGAAGGGCGTATTCCGAAAAATTGCATAATAAAAGCCGATGCTCTCCCACCCGATTGTATCAACGCCTTGGAAAGCCTGAAAAACATGGAGAAAGCTCCCTTAAGAATGCAAAAGGCTTATGCAAGGATGGTGCTTTGTCATTTATTTGACAAAATAGAAACTGTTGAGTTCAAAAAACATGAAGACGAAACAGTTTACAAATTGGTAGACTACATGGAAAAGCATTGCACCGAAAATATAACTCTTGAAGCTGTGGCCGATGCACTCTTTGTGAGCAAGTTTACCCTTTCAAGAATTTTTTCATCACGCCTCGGCACAAGCTTTAATGACTATCTGAACTCTCTCAGGATAAGATATGCTCTTGAACTTCTGGATAAGGGCTCAAAAATTTCAATTGCCGCATTTGAATCAGGCTTTAACAATCTCAGAACCTTTAATCGTGCTTTTACTAAAGCAACCGAAACAACACCTACCGAATATTTGAAAATCTCCCACTCTTAATTTGCCATAAAACAAAGATAAAGCTCAAAGCAAAGGCATCCCTTTGCTTTGAGCTTTATCTTTATTAATTCAATTTTCAGCTGTACACGTATCCTTGATTGGTTTAAACATTCTTTCAAGTTCACACCCGGTATATTTTTGGTTTAATTTGTCTGCACTGATTTCGTTTTCAACCGCATACCAATCCTCGTAAAGCTTATTACAGTTTTCAGAAAATTTATTCAGTTTATAACACTGCACCATAAAATCCACCTTCTTAGTCGGCGTCGTATCTTAGCTTGTTACCGTAAATAATTCACCTCAAAAGTTGGAGTTTTGAGAACTGTTTACAATCTTTTCTTGAAGCAGATGATGCGATTTGCTTCATCAAATCCCATTGCCATATGGAATTTAAAACTATCAATATTGTCTATCTCGCAATCACTGGCAAACTCACTGCATCCAATTTCTTTTGCCCATATTTCACAAGCAAAAAGCAGTTCTTTTGCACATCCGTTCTTTCGGTATTCCTCTTTTACGAAAATGCCTTCCAAGTAACCCACGGGAGAACTTTCTGTGCCTTCAACATAGTCAGTTCTCAAACCGCATTGTGCAAATCCTACGGGTAAATCATTTATATACTTGATAAAAAATACAGATTGCTTGTCATTAAGTGTTTCAACAAACTCTGTTTCTAATTCATCAACAGTATGACTATCCCACATTTGAACAGCCATTTCTGCCAAAACACGACTGTCACCATTTGTTGCTATTCTAACCATTGGAACACCTCGTCAAATTGGAATTTACTTACTGCAATACACCGCAATTGCTTCACGGATAAACGTAGCAGTGCCGTCAGCGTGCTTATCAATGTTGTTCGTAAAGCGCTCGTCCGCTACATACATCTGACCGAGACTTGCCAGTATTTCGTTTGTACAAAGATAGTAATTCTCGGTGATATGGTTCTGCAGCATTTTTACAAGGTTTTGTGCTTCAGTGGAATCAGGACTTTCGTCCTTTCTCATGCAGAGTGCAAACTCTGCCATAATATGGTCCATTCCCTCGGCAAGGTCATT